>NZ_JCALCE010000018.1:0-130119 GCF_059812195.1 Mycobacterium sp. NGS68
GCGTCTGCTCAGCTAATTACTAAGTCGCGCGTGTAATGTCCACGGACATTCGGTACGTCCACTTTCGGGAATGAGGCTGGCAGGCGATGACGGCACAGTCGGGGTCGACATTCAACGGCAAAATCGAACTGGATATTCGCGATTCGGAACCGGATTGGGGCCCGTACGCAGCTCCGACCGCGCCGGAGAATGCGCCGAACATCCTCTACCTGGTGTGGGACGACACGGGCATCGCGACCTGGGACTGCTTCGGCGGTCTGGTGGAGATGCCCGCGATGACGCGCATCGCCGAGCGCGGCGTCCGGTTGACGCAGTTTCACACCACCGCGCTGTGTTCGCCGACCCGGGCGTCGCTGCTGACGGGTCGCAATGCGACCACCGTCGGCATGGCGACCATCGAAGAGTTCACCGACGGCTTCCCCAACTGCAACGGCCGCATCCCGGCCGACACCGCGCTGCTCTCGGAGGTGCTCAACGAGCACGGCTACAACACCTATTGCGTCGGCAAATGGCACCTGACGCCGCTGGAGGAGGCCAGCATGGCGGCTACCAAGCGGCACTGGCCGACGTCGCGTGGCTTCGAACGCTTCTACGGGTTCATGGGCGGGGAGACCGACCAGTGGTACCCCGACCTGATGTACGACAACCACCCGGTAAACCCGCCCGGCACACCGGAAGACGGATACCACCTGTCCAAGGACATCGCCGACAAGACGATCGAATTCATCCGCGACGCCAAGGTGATCGCCCCGGAGAAACCGTGGTTCAGCTACGTGTGCCCAGGCGCCGGGCACGCCCCGCACCACGTCTTCAAGGAATGGGCCGACAAGTACGCCGGCAAGTTCGACATGGGCTACGAGCGCTACCGCGAGATCGTGCTGGAGCAGCAGAAGTCGATGGGGATCGTGCCCGCCGACACCGAATTGTCGCCCGTCAACCCGTATCTCGACGTCAAGGGACCGCAGGGCGAAGCGTGGCCGCTGCAGGACACGGTGCGGCCGTGGGACTCGCTCAACGACGACGAGAAGAGGCTGTTCGCCCGGATGGCCGAGGTGTTCGCCGGCTTCCTGAGCTACACCGACGCGCAGATCGGCAGGATCCTGGACTATCTCGAGGACTCCGGCCAACTGGACAACACCATCATCGTGGTGATCTCCGACAACGGCGCCAGCGGGGAGGGCGGCCCGAATGGCTCGGTCAACGAGGGCAAGTTCTTCAACGGATACATCGATACCGTCGAAGAGAGCATGAAGCTCTTCGATCACCTAGGCGGGCCGGAGACCTACAACCATTACCCCATCGGGTGGGCGATGGCGTTCAACACGCCCTACAAGCTCTACAAGCGCTACGCGTCGCACGAAGGCGGCATCGCGGACACGGCAATCGTCTCGTGGCCCAACGGAATTGCGGCGCACGGTGAGGTGCGCGACAACTACGTCAACGTCAGCGACGTCACGCCGACCATCTACGACCTGCTTGACCTGACGCCGCCGGAGACCGTGAAAGGCATCGCGCAGAAGCCCTTGGACGGTGTGAGTTTCAAAGCCGCCCTTATGGATCCGACGGCCGACACCGGCAAGAAGACGCAGTTTTACACCATGCTGGGCACCCGCGGGATCTGGCACGACGGCTGGTTCGCCAACACCGTGCACGCCGCCACGCCCGCGGGCTGGTCACACTTCGACAAGGACCGCTGGGAGCTCTACCACATCGAGGCGGACCGCAGCCAGTGCCACGATCTGGCGGCCGAGCAGCCCGAGAAGCTGGAAGAGCTTAAGGCCCTGTGGTTTTCCGAGGCCGCGAAGTACAACGGACTACCGCTGGCCGACCTCAACCTGTTGGAGACGCTGACCCGGTTCCGGCCCTACCTGGTCGGCGAGCGCAACACCTACGTCTACTACCCGGACTGCGCGGACGTCGGGATCGGCGCGGCCGCCGAGATTCGGGGCCGCTCATTCGCCGTGCTGGCCGACGTGACCGTGGACACCACCGGCGCCGAGGGCGTGCTGTTCAAACAGGGCGGCGCCCACGGCGGGCACGTGCTGTTCCTGCAGGACGGCCGCCTGCACTACGTCTACAACTTCCTCGGCGAGCGCCAGCAGCTGGTGTCCTCGGCGGGTCCGATCCCGCTGGGCAGGCACCTGCTGGGTGTCCGCTACGAGCGCACCGGAACCGTGGCGAACAGCCACACGCCGCTGGGGGACCTGACGCTGTACTTCGACCACAACCCGGTCGGCAAGCTCGCCGACGTGACGACGCACCCGGGCACGTTCGGCTTGGCCGGCGCCGGCATCACCGTCGGGCGCAACGGCGGCTCGGGCGTGTCCAGCAGGTACAAGGCGCCGTTCGCGTTCACCGGTGGCACCATCGACCAGGTCACCGTCGACCTGTCCGGGCGGCCCTACGAGGATGTGGAAAAGGAAGTCGCGCTTGCCTTTTCGCGCGACTGACCGGGCGGCGGGCTGGCGGTACGCGGCGCTCGGCGCCGTGGCCCTGGCCTGCCTGTCGGGAGCCGCGGGTTGCGGCAGCGCCGTTGACCGCACCCAGACGGACCAGGGGCCGCTGACCACTACCAAGACGCGGCCGAAGGGCGACCCCGCCGAATCGGTCCCCGGTATCGCTGCGACGTCGTCGGACCAGATCCCGCCGGGCGCGCTGGCCTGCGTCCCGTCGGGAATCACCGGCCGCCCGACCCCGGCCACGGTGTCCGACCCGGCCGCGCCGCGGATCACGGTCGCGGCGCCCGACGGCTGGAATGCAACTGCGGGAAGCGGCGATACGGCGTTGACAATGACCGGCCCGGACGGCATGTCCGCGAAGGTGACCATCGCCCCGACGGACCTGCCGCCCGAAGGCGCCTTCCTGCGCTACACCGCGGCGATGGGTCCCGGCATGGCGCGGCTCAAGTTCTCGGTCGCCGGGGCGCCGTTTTGCGGCTACAGCAGTCAGCAGCTGACCATGACGGTTCAGGGCCCGTCGGGCCCGATCGGCTACGCCGACCGCATCACTCACATCTGGACCAACACGAAGAAGTATTTGGTGGCCGTCCATCTCGAAGGGCCGGGCAGTGCGGTCGGGTTCAACGCGGCCAAGACGGTGTTGCTGCAGCAATTCACGGTCGTCATACCCTGACGGCTGGGCCGAGTGCCACACGCGCCCCGGATTTCCACCGCGGCGGCGCACCGCGTTGTTAGTCTGGCCCGATGTCGGTTCTCGTGTTTTGGGCTGCCGCAGCGGGTAATTCGAGAAGAGCTCGGCTTCCACGCGCCGCGGCCGCAACCGGAAAGGTGACCCTCGATGTCGCATAGCGGACCAGCTACGCCACCCCCGATGTCCCGCCCGCCGGCCCCGACGACGTATGAGACGGCGCCGCAACCCAGGTCGCGCGTGATGAAGCTCGCGACGGCGTTCGGGATTCTGTCGGCTCTTATCGTCGTCTACGCCCTGACCTTGGTCGCGGTGCACATGTTGGCCAAATCGGCGCCCGCGCTGCCGCCGGTCGACCTGAGCAAGTTGGAGGCCGAGGACACCGTGGTGAAGGTCCACCTCGAGGAGATGAAACCGGTCGCTAACCGCCTCACGGTGAATGTCCAGGTGTATCCCAAGCTGACGATCTTCGACCAAAACCTGGGTGTGCTCACCAAAGATGCCGCGGTGCGGTTGTATCCGGACAACGACCTGGGTGACCTGCAGTACCCGGCCGGGAAGGCGCCCGCACAGGTGAGCACGACCTTGGTGGCGGAGGGCGATCCGGGTAATTGGCCGTTCGACTCGTACACGACGCAGACCATTCAGGCCGACGTGCTCACGGGACCCCTCGACCATCGCGAGAAGGACCCGGCCCGTGTCGAGGTCACCGGAAAGCTCGAAGGCTGGGACGTCTCCGTCACTCGCATCCACGACCCCGGCGACCCGCCGGAGGAAATGAGCAACGTCATCATCACGCTGCACAGGTCGAAAGGGTCGCTGATCTTCGACCTAGGCATCTGCCTGGTGCTCATCACCCTGCCCACGTTGGCCCTGTGGGTGGCCATTCCAATGGCGTTGGGCAAGACGGCGTTCCTGCCGCCGTTCATCACGTGGTACGCCGCCATGCTGTTTGCGATCGTGCCGCTGCGCAACATCCTGCCCGGCTCGCCACCGCCCGGATCGTGGGTCGATCAGGCCATAGTGCTGTGGGTGTTGATAGCGCTGGCGGTCGCGATGACGATGTTCATCTTCGCGTGGTGGCGACAACAGGATCCGAAAAAGAAGACCTGACCGGCGTCACTCCGCCAGAATCGGGCCGCCCACCGCGGCGATCGCGTCGATTGCCTGGGACACCCGCGCCTGGAAGCCGGGGGACAGCGGGATGTAACCGCTCCTGTTGAGGTCGATCTGGCCCGGTCCGATCGCCGCCTGCAGAAAGGCCTTGACGGCCTGGGCCTCGTCGGCCCTGGGGTACTTGGAGCAGACGATTTCGTAGGTGGCCAACACGATTGGGTAGACGTCGGGCTGGGTCGGGTTGTAGAACGACGAAATGTCGAGCACCAGGTCGTTGCCCTGCCCGACGATCCTGGCGCCGGTGATGGTCTTGCCGACCGTGTCGGTGCCGATGCGGACCGGGCGCAACGACCTGCGACTGGCGGGGGTCTTGATCTCGGCGGCGTAAAGCCCTTGCTGCAGTGCGTAAGACAGTTCGTTGTAGCTGATCGCGCCCTCGGTGGCCTTCACCAGAGCCGAGGTGCCGTTGTTGCCCGCCGCGCCGCTGCCGACGCCGCCCTGGAACGTCTTGCCGGCGCCCCTGTTCCACGCGCCGCCGGATGCCGCCTGCAGGTAGGACTGGAAGTTGTAGGTGGTGCCGGAATCGTCGCTGCGATAGATGACGTGGATGTCCTCCGCCGGCATCGATGCGTTGAGCGCGGTCAGCGCCGGGTCGTCCCAGCGCGTGATGGTGCCGTCGAAGATCCTGGCCAGCGTCGGAGCGTCGAGCACCAACGTGTCGACGGCGCTCAGGTTGTAGGTGATCGCGAGCGGCCCGAACACCACGGGCAGGTCCCAGGCGTCGGCGCCGCCGCAGCGCTGCTTGGCGGCCGCGCGCTGCTCTGCATTCAACGGCGTGTCCGACCCGGCGAAATCCGTTTTACCCGAGAGGAATTCGCTGATCCCAGCGCCCGACCCGTCGGCGGTGTAGTTGAGCGTCTGGCCCGCGCAGGCCTTCGTGTACGCGGCGATGAATCGGGTCATCGCGTTAGCCTGCGCGGTCGAGCCGCTGGCCGCCAGCGCCTGCTTGCCGCCGCAGTTGACCTTGGCTCCCGCGGTGTAGGCCAGCGTGGCGGGCGAGTTGCTGCAGGCCGACAGCGCCAAGGTGCCCGCGGCCAGCAGGCCCACGACAGCTCCCGATCGTTTGTGCTTCACGGTCGCCATTTACAGCCACCGAATTAACACCCAAACAAACACCGGGTGAAACTGGTCGAAACTTGCGCTGGATTTCGATGTCGCGACGCCGTGGGCACGCCCGCGCTACGATCTGCCTCGACCGCACCCCACCAGTCGGAAGTGGACACACCGATGAGCCATCACGCGCCGCCCGCACCCCCACCCGCGACGCCTCCGACGCCCACGCCGCCGGAAGCCCCGGAACCGGCTGCCAAGCCACGGGGTCGGCGCGCGCTGCTCGTCGCGGGCATCCTGGCGGCCTTCCTTCTCGTCTACGGTTTGTCGCTGTTCGGCGTGCACATGCTGGCCAAGTCCTCGTCGGGTCCGCTGCCCAATGTGGACGAGGACCCCGGCGAGGAAACGGTCGTGTTGGTGCGCCTCGACAAGCTGGACACCGTCGCGAATCGCCTCACGGTGAAGGTGCTGGTAATTCCGCCGAAGGCGATCTACGACGACAAGTTGCGGGTGTTGACCGACGAACTGTCCGTTCGCTTCTCCCCGGATAACGAGCAGGGGGATCTCGTCTACGCCTCCGGGAAAGCCCCCGCGGTGGTGACCACGACGTTTGAGGCCCACGGTGATCCCGGTAATTGGCCATTCGACTCCTACAAGACCGACACGTTTACGGCCGACGCGCTGGTGGGGAAGGGCGGGCAACGCCAATACAAACCCGCCCGAGTGGAAGTGACCGGGTACCTGGAAGGCTGGGACGTCGATGTGCGCCGTCTCCATGACGCCGAGGACAAGGAAGACCCGAACAGCCTGGACAACGTCGTCGTCACGTTCCACCGGGCCAAGGGACCGTTGATCTTCGACCTCGGCATCTGCCTGGTCCTGTTCAGCCTGCCCGCGTTGGCGTTCGCGGTGGCCATTCAGATCGCCATGGGCAGAAGGAAATTCGTCCCGCCCTTCGTAACCTGGTTCGCGGCAATGCTGTTCGCCGTCATCCCGATTCGTAACTTCCTGCCCGGTGCCCCGCCGCCGGGCGCGTGGGTCGACCAGGCCTTGGTGCTCTGGGTGCTGATAGCGCTGGTCGGGGCGATGGGCCTGTATATGTTCACTTGGTACCGGCAGTCGGATTAGCGATCGTCCTACCCTGGTGGGGTGCTCACCGAGCTGATCGAACTGCCGGGCGGATCATTCCGCATGGGCTCGACGAGCTTCTATCCCGAGGAAGCCCCGGTCCACAGCGTGACCGTCGGCGCCTTCGCGGTGGAGCGGCATCCGGTGACCAACGCGCAGTTCGCCGAATTCGTCGACGCCACAGGCTATGTCACCGTCGCCGAGCAACCGCTGGACCCCGCGCTCTATCCGGGGGTGAACCCCGATGACCTGCGTGCCGGCGCCATGGTCTTTCGCCCGACGGCCGGGCCGGTCGACCTGCGCGACTGGCGCCAGTGGTGGGACTGGGCGCCGGGGGCGAGCTGGCACCATCCGTTCGGCCCCGACAGCGGCGGCGGTCTGAGCGCGGGGGACAGGCCCGATCATCCCGTCGTCCAGGTGGCCTACCCCGACGCCGCGGCCTACGCGCGCTGGGCCGGACGCCGGCTACCGACCGAGGCGGAGTGGGAATACGCGGCCCGCGGCGGAGCCACGACCACCTATTCCTGGGGCGACGAGGCCCGTCCCGACGGTCAGCTGATGGCCAACACCTGGCAGGGCAGGTTCCCGTACCGCAACGACGGCGCGCGCGGCTGGGTGGGCACGTCGCCGGTGGGGACGTTCCCGCCGAACGGTTTCGGCCTGGTCGACATGATCGGCAACGTCTGGGAGTGGACGGCCACCGAGTACTCGGCGCGCCATCGGCTCGATCGCCTGCCCAAGAGCTGCTGCACCCCGTCGGGACCGGCCGACCCGAGCGTCAACCAGACGTTGAAGGGCGGTTCGCATTTGTGCGCTCCGGAATACTGCCATCGCTACCGTCCGGCGGCTCGGTCACCGCAGTCGCAGGACACCGCGACCACGCACATCGGGTTCCGTTGCGTGGCGGATCAGGCGTCCGGCTAGCAAACACAGTGAACGCCGGGTGGACGGCACATGACGAAAGCTTCCGCACTCCCGTACCCGGCGGATTTCGAGGCGCGGCGGGCGCGGGTCTTCGCTAGCATCTGACGACGTGTCGCCCCGACATAGTCAAATTCGCCGCCCCGGTGCCCGTGGCGGCGACCGATGACCACCGAGACCGAGCCGCCGCCGTCGGTCAAAGAACAGGTCAAGGAAAAGTCGCCGTCGGCAAAGAAAAAGAAGAAGAAGCCGCCGGCCCCCGAGAAGTCGGATCTGCCGCGGATCCTGATCGGTGTAGGCATCCTGGTGGCCGTCGTCACCGCCTACGCGCTGTCGCTGGTCGGTGTCCACATGCTGCAACGATCGGAGGGCCCGCTTCCTCCGCTGGACCTGAGTCAGGGCGGCGGCGACGCGACCATCGTGCAGCTGCGCCTCGAGGAGCTGAAACCCGTCGCCAACCGGCTCGTGGTGAATGTCCTTGTCTATCCAGGGGTTTCGCAGTACGACAACCGATTCGACGTGCTGGCCAACGACGTCGCGGTGCGCCTGTATCCGACCAGCGACCTGGGCGACCTGCACTACCCGAAGGGCAAGGCGCCGGTGCAGCTCAGCACCACCATCGAGGCGCACGGCGATCCCGGCAACTGGCCCTTCGACTCCTACAGCACCGAACCGATCTCGGCCGATGCGTTCGTCGGCGCCGGCGACGCGCGCAAGAAGGTGCCTGCCCGCGTCGAAGTCACCGGATCACTCGACGGCTGGGAGATCAGCGTCAACCGGGTGCACGACGCCAGCGCGCTCCCGACGTCGCGGGCCACCGACAACGGGAACGTGGTCGTCACCTTCAAGAGGGCCAAGGGCCCGCTGATCTTCGACCTGGGCATCTGCCTGGTGCTGATCGCGCTGCCCACCCTGGCGCTGTTGGTGGCCGTCCCGATGGCGCTGGGCCGACGCAAGTTCCTGCCGCCGTTCGCCACCTGGTACGCCGCGAACCTGTTCGCGATCGTCCCGCTGCGCAACATCCTGCCGGGCGCGCCGCCGCCGGGGTCCTGGATCGACCAGGCCATCGTGCAGTGGGTGCTGATCGCGCTGGTCACGGCCATGAGCCTGTACATCGTCGCCTGGATCCGGCAAGGGGATTAGGCGGCAGGCGGGGCGAATGTCGGGTTGTGGGACGCTCGCTGGCGGAAACCGTGGCATGACCCGACACTCGGCGAGCAGGGGAGCGGCGGTCGAGCAGGGGAGCGTCAGGGCGCGAATTTTGCGCTGAGCTGCCCTTCCCCTAGACTCTAGGGGTTGCCCTGGGCAGACCTCGGCTGGTCGCGCGTAAGCGCTGTCGGCCCTGCGTGCCCTTAGGCAAAGAAAGACCGCGCATGTCAGGTTATTGGTGGGTCATGCCTGCCGAGCTTTTCTCCTGCCGTGCACACGTAAAACCAGGTCAGGAGATCTAGTGATTCAGCAGGAATCGCGGCTCAAGGTCGCCGACAACACCGGCGCCAAGGAGATCTTGTGCATCCGCGTGCTGGGTGGCTCGTCGCGGCGTTACGCGGGGATCGGTGACGTCATCGTCGCCACCGTCAAGGACGCCATTCCCGGCGGCAACGTCAAACGCGGCGACGTCGTGAAGGCCGTCGTCGTCCGCACCGTCAAGGAGCGCAGGCGTCCCGACGGCAGCTACATCCGCTTCGACGAGAACGCGGCCGTGATCATCAAGCCCGACAACGACCCGCGCGGCACGCGCATCTTCGGGCCGGTCGGCCGCGAACTGCGGGAGAAGAAGTTCATGAAGATCATCTCGCTCGCCCCGGAGGTGTTGTAGATGAAGGTCCATAAGGGCGACACCGTGCTGGTCATCGCCGGCAAGGACAAGGGTGCCAAGGGCAAGGTGCTGCAGGCCTACCCGGACCGCAACCGGGTGCTGGTCGAGGGCGTCAACCGGATCAAGAAGCACACCGCGATTTCGACCAACCAGCGCGGTGCCCGGTCCGGCGGAATCGTCACGCAGGAGGCGCCGATTCACGTCTCCAACGTGATGGTCGTCGACTCCGACGGCAAGCCCACCCGAATCGGCTACCGCACGGACGAGGAGACCGGTAAGCGCGTCCGCGTTTCCAAGCGCAACGGCAAGGACATCTGAAATGACCACTACAGAGGCTGACAGGAAAGCGCCGCCGCGCCTCAAGGCGCGCTACCGCAGCGAGATCCGCGACGCGCTGCACAAGCAGTTCGGCTACGGCAACGTCATGCAGATCCCGACGGTGACCAAGGTCGTCGTGAACATGGGCGTCGGCGAGGCCGCCAGGGACGCCAAGCTGATCAACGGCGCGGTCAACGACCTGGCGCTGATCACCGGTCAGCGGCCGGAGATCCGCAAGGCGCGAAAGTCCATCGCGCAGTTCAAGTTACGTGAGGGCATGCCGATCGGCGTCCGGGTCACCCTGCGGGGCGACCGGATGTGGGAGTTCCTCGACCGCCTCACCTCGATCGCGCTGCCGCGTATTCGCGACTTCCGCGGGCTCTCGCCCAAGCAGTTCGACGGCGTCGGCAACTACACGTTCGGACTGGCCGAGCAGTCGGTGTTCCACGAGATCGACGTGGACAAGATCGACCGGGTTCGCGGCATGGACATCAACGTCGTCACCTCGGCGACAAACGACGACGAGGGACGAGCGCTGTTGCGGGCCCTCGGCTTTCCGTTCAAGGAGAACTGAGCATGGCGAAGAAGGCACTGGTCAACAAGGCCGCGCGCAAGCCGAAGTTTGCGGTGCGCGGCTACACGCGCTGCAGCAAGTGCGGCCGCCCGCGCGCGGTGTTCCGCAAGTTCGGGCTGTGCAGGATCTGCCTGCGTGAGATGGCGCACGCCGGTGAGCTGCCCGGCGTGCAGAAGAGCAGCTGGTAAGGGGCAGAGGGACTAAACCATGACGATGACTGACCCCATCGCGGACTTCCTGACGCGTCTGCGCAACGCCAACTCGGCGTACCACGACGAGGTGACGTTGCCGCACTCGAAGATCAAGGCGAACATCGCCGAGATCCTCAAAAAAGAGGGCTACATCACCGACTACCACACCGAGGATGCTCGGGTGGGCAAGGCGCTGGTCGTCCAGCTCAAGTACGGACCCAGCCGGGAGCGCAGCATCGCGGGGTTGAAGCGCGTGTCCAAGCCGGGTCTGCGGGTGTACGCAAAATCAACCAACCTGCCGCGGGTGCTCGGCGGCCTGGGTGTGGCGATCATCTCGACCTCCTCGGGCCTGCTCACCGACCGTCAGGCAGCCAGACAGGGCGTGGGCGGCGAAGTCCTCGCGTACGTGTGGTAGCGGGAGAGGTAGCGGATAAAGATGTCGCGCATTGGTAAGCAGCCGGTTCCGGTTCCCGCCGGAGTCGACGTAACGATCGAGGGCCAGAACATCTCGGTGAAGGGTCCCAAGGGCACGCTGGACTTGACGGTCGCGGAGCCAATCACGGTGTCGCGCAACGACGACGGCGCCATCGTGGTCACCCGCCCCGACGACGAGCGGCACAACCGCTCGCTGCACGGGCTGTCGCGCACCCTGGTCTCCAACCTGGTCACCGGGGTGACCGAGGGCTACACCACCAAGATGGAGATCTTCGGGGTCGGCTACCGGGTGCAGCTCAAGGGCTCCAACCTCGAGTTCGCCTTGGGCTACAGCCACCCGGTGGTGATCGAGGCGCCCGACGGCATCACGTTTGCGGTCGCCACGCCGACGAAGTTCTCGGTCTCGGGGATCGACAAGCAGAAGGTCGGCCAGATCTCGGCGAACATCCGCCGCCTGCGTCGCCCCGACCCGTACAAGGGCAAGGGCGTGCGCTACGAGGGCGAGCAGATCCGCCGCAAGGTCGGAAAGACAGGTAAGTAATCATGGCGCAATCACAAGCTGACACGGCCGCGCGAAAGCCGGTGGGGCAGAGCGTATCCGCAACCCGACGGGTTTCGCGGCTGCGTCGGCACGCCCGGCTGCGCAAGAAGATCTCGGGCACCGCGCAGCGCCCGCGTCTCGTGGTGAACCGCTCGTCGCGGCACATTCACGTGCAACTGGTGAACGACCTCACCGGCACCACCGTGGCCGCCGCGTCGTCGATCGAGGCCGATGTGCGTGGCCTCGACGGTGACAAGAAAGCCCGCAGCGTGCGGGTCGGTCAGTTGATCGCCGAGCGCGCCAAGGCCGCCGGCATCGACTCCGTGGTGTTCGACCGTGGCGGCTACACCTACGGCGGACGGATCGCGGCCCTGGCCGATGCCGCACGCGAGAATGGATTGAGTTTCTGATGATTGGGAGGACCGCATAATGGCGGAGCAGTCGGCAGGCGGCGGAGACAACCGCGCTGACAGCCGGGATTCGCGCGACGGCCGCGATTCGCGCGGTCGGCGCGACGGTGGTGGCCGCGGCGGTCGCGAGCGGGACGGTGACAAGAGCAACTACATCGAGCGTGTCGTCGCGATCAACCGGGTTTCCAAGGTGGTCAAGGGTGGTCGTCGCTTCAGCTTCACCGCCTTGGTCATCGTGGGTGACGGCAACGGCATGGTCGGTGTCGGTTACGGCAAGGCCAAGGAAGTTCCGGCGGCGATCGCCAAGGGTGTCGAGGAAGCGCGTAAGGGCTTCTTCCGCGTACCGCTGATCGGCGGCACGATCACGCACCCGGTGCAGGGCGAGGCGGCCGCCGGTGTGGTGCTGTTGCGTCCGGCCAGCCCGGGTACCGGTGTCATCGCCGGCGGCGCGGCGCGCGCGGTGCTGGAATGCGCTGGGGTGCACGACATCCTGGCCAAGTCGCTGGGCAGCGACAACGCGATCAACGTGGTGCACGCCACCGTCGCCGCGCTCAAGCTGCTGCAGCGTCCGGAGGAGGTGGCGGCCCGTCGCGGGCTGCCCATCGAGGACGTCGCCCCGGCCGGGATGCTCAAGGCGCGCCGCGAGAGCGAGGCGCTGGCCGCCGCAGCAACGCGAGAGGCGCAATCATGAGCCAACTGAAGATCACCCAGGTGCGCAGCACTATCGGCTCCCGCTGGAAGCAGCGCGAGAGCCTGCGCACGCTGGGTCTGCGACGGATCCGGCATTCGGTGATCCGCGAGGACAACCCGCAGACCCGCGGGCTGATCGCCGTGGTGAGCCACCTCGTCGCGGTGGAACCCGCTGGAGGTGACGCGAAATGACGATCAAGCTGCACGACCTGAAGCCCGCGCCGGGGTCGAAGACCGCGCGCACCCGCGTCGGTCGCGGTGAGGGCTCCAAGGGCAAGACCGCGGGCCGCGGTACCAAGGGCACCAAGGCGCGCAAGAACGTGCCGGCGACCTTCGAGGGTGGGCAGATGCCCATCCACATGCGGTTGCCGAAGCTCAAGGGATTCCGCAACCGCTTCCGCACCGAGTACCAGGTCGTCAACGTCGGTGACATCGGCCGGCTGTTCCCCGAAGGGGGCACCGTCGGTGTCGACGAATTGGTGGCCAAGGGTGCGGTTCGCAAGAACACTCTGGTGAAAGTTCTTGGCGACGGGAAGCTGAGCGTCAAGGTCGACCTGACCGCGCACAAGTTCAGCGGCAGCGCACGCGAGAAGATCACCGCCGCCGGCGGCTCGGCAACGGAGCTGTAGGCAGGGCAAAACTGAACCAAAAGCCCCCGACACGCAGTGCGTGCGGGGGCTTTTGGTTTAGATTTCGCCTCATGACCGACACCCCGGAAGCCGAGTGCGAAGAACAGCATCTGCCGTTCGACGAGGGCATCTGGGATGCGGTCGCCGCGGTCACCGAGCGGATGCATGGCAAGGGCGTGCTGTTGAGCGCGAACGCGGCCACGGCGCTGATGATGATCGCCGGCATGGTTTTCGGCGGCGGCCTGGGACGCAACACGCTCGGACACCGCGAGGTGCTGATGATCGCGGTCGCGTCGGTGTCCACGCTGATTTCCATTGCCGTCGGGTATTTTCGTGCGCTTCGCCGGGCCCGGCGGGCGTCGGCGTGGGTGCGCGAGCGGAGGCAGGCGACCCCGGCCGAGCGGCGTCTGGTACTGCTGTGGCCCGAGTCGACGGCCGTCGACGTGCTCGGCGCCTGGTCACTGGTGTCGCTGGTGGTCAGCGTGTTCGCCGCGGCGCTGGGATATCCGCCACTCAGCTCGTTTCGCATCGTCGTCATCGGCTTTCTGGCCGGGTGCGGCGCCGCTGCGCTGTCGTTCATGCTGCTGGAACAGCTGTTCCGGCCGGTGCTGCAGTTGGCCTTGGGGGGCAACGCTGCACCGGGCGGATCGAAGCTGGGGTTGCGCCGGCGGTTCTTCCTGCTGTGGGGGCTGACCGGTGCGGTGCCGCTTTCGGTGCTCGGCACCATCTGGATCGGGCAACCCGCCGAGGAGCGGGCGCTGCTGCCGGTGGTGCTCGCGGTGAATGCGGCTGTCGCCGTGGTCTGGGGTCTGGGAGGCACGTACGCGGTGTCCCGCTCGGTGATCGAACCGGTGACCGTCCTGCGGGCCGCCCAGCGGCGGGTGCAGGACGGCGACCTGACCGTACAGATCCCGGTCGACTACGGCGGCGAAGTCGGGCAACTGCAGGCCGGGTTCAACCACATGGTCGCCGGGCTGCGCGAACACCAACGGCTGCACGACATATTCGGCCGCCACGTCGGCATCGAGGTCGCTCGCGCCGCCCTTGCGACCGGGGTGCGGCTGGGGGGTGAGCGCCGGCATGCCTCGGTCCTGTTCTTCGACCTGATCGGCTCGACCGCGATGACGCAGCGCCTGGAACCCGAGGCCGTGGTGGCCGTGCTGAACGACGTCTTCGGCGCCGTCGTCGAATGCGTGACCAAAGAGGGCGGTTGGGTGAACAAGTTCGAGGGCGACGCCGCACTGTGCGTGTTCGGCCCGCCCGGCGAGCACACGGGGCAGGCCGCCGCGGCGTTGCGGGCCGCGCGGGCGTTGCGGGCTGAGTTCGTCGCGCTGGCTGAAAGCCATCCCGGCCTGGACGCCGCGATCGGCGTGTCCTCGGGGGAGGTCATTGCCGGCAACATCGGGGCGGCCGACCGCTACGAATACACCGTCATCGGCGACGCCGTCAACGAAGCCGCCCGGCTCACCGAACAAGCCAAGAAGGTGCCCGAGCGGCTGCTGGTCTCCCACGCCGCGGTCGCTGAAGCCGGCGACGAGGCGTCCTGGTGGCGAGCCCACGAGCCGATGCTGCTGCGAGGCCGGTCATCCGCGACCGAAACCTACGTCCCCCTGGCGCGAGCAGACGCAAAAGCGCCCTAGAACTGCTCGCGCGGGCTAACGCAGCCGCGGAAGCACCTCGGCGGCAAGGCGTTCCATCTGCTCACGGTTCTCCGCGACGTCGGCGCCGACCGGATTCAGCAGCAGCATCTGCGCCCCGGCGTCGATTACCCGGCCCAGCCCCCGCACGACGTCATCGGGAGTCCCGCACACCGGAACCGCGTCGACGCCGGGCATCTGGCCGTAGATTCGGCGCAGGCCGGCGAGCACCAGCTCGCGGGCGCGGGCGGCGTCGTCGTCGATGGTCAGGTAGACCCGCTTGCCGATGGTGAACCGCGCGGCGTCCTTGCCCTGTTCGGCAAGTTCGCGACGGACCACGTCGGCGGCGCCGGCAAAAGCCTCCGTCGTCGAGGATCCCGCTCCCAAGAACGCGTCGCCGTGACGCACCGCGCGGGCCAGTGCCTTCGGGGCGCCGCCCCCGAACCAGACCGGCGGGTGCGGGCGCTGCACCGGCTTCGGCTGGATCGGCAGGTCCTCGACGTCGCGGAACCGGCCATGGAACGTCACCCTCGGTTCGTCGGACCACGCCGCCTTCATCAGCTCCAGGCCTTCGGTGAAATAGCTGATATAGCTGGATTTGTCGACGCCGAATGCGGCGAACTTGCGCGTGCCGCCGCCGGGTGCCACGCCGAGGTCCAGCCGCCCGTGGCTGAGCCGGTCGACGGCGGTCGCGGCCGACGCCAGCTGCAGCGGATCGTGCAGCGATGTCACCAGGACCGCCACGCCGAGGCGCAGCCGTTCGGTGCAGGCCGCGCAGTAGGCGAGCAGCTCCAGCGGCGCCAGCAACGGGGCGGGGCCGATGATCTGCTCGAGCAGCCACCCGCCCTCGAACCCGAGTTCCTCGGCGCGCGCCAGATACGCCCGCAGCCCCGCGGCATCGAACGTCTCGTAGTCGAATTGGGGGATGGCGATCGAGAACCTCACAGAACCACCGTACGGCGGACGATCGGTAGGCTGGGGGATCATGTTTGCCTTCCTGCCTCCAATTCCAGGCCTCTCAAATGTGGGAGACGAGGTGCGTGCCCTGGCCAGCCGGGTCGACACCGCCCGCCACCACGGCATCCCCGACGGCTGCGTGCTCGAGTTCAACCTGCGCTCGGTGCCGCCGGAAACGACGGGCTTCGACCCCCTGACGCTGGTCACCGGGGGTGGCCGGCAGCTGGCGCTGCGCGACGCCGTCGCCGCGCTGCACCGCGCCGCCGAGGACCCCCGGGTCGCCGGGCTGGTCGCCCGCGTGCAACTCGCGGGGTCACCGCCCGCGGCCGTCCAGGAGCTGCGCGAGGCGATCGCGGCGTTCAGCGCCGTCAAGCCTGCGCTGGCCTGGGCCGAGACCTATCCCGGGACCCTGTCGTACTACCTGGCCTCGGCGTTCGGCGAGGTCTGGATGCAGCCGTCGGGAACCGTCGGGCTGATCGGTTTCGCGAACAACGCGATGTTCCTGCGCCACGCGCTGGAAAAGGCCGGCATCGAAGCGCAGTTCATCGCCCGGGGCGAATACAAGTCGGCGGCAAACCTTTTCACCGAGGACGGCTTCACCGACGCGCACCGCGAAGCCGTCACGAGGATGCTGGAAAGCCTGCAGGACCAGGTGTGGCAGGCGGTCGCCGCATCCCGCAACCTCACGACCGAGCAGCTCGACGGGCTGGCCGACCGGGCGCCGCTGCTGCGTGACGACGCCGTCGAGGCCGGCCTTGTCGACCGGGTCGGCTTCCGCGACGAGGCCTATGCGCGCATCGCGGAGCTGGTGGGTGTGGACCCGAAAGACGTTGATAGCGAACCAGACCCGGACAAGCCGCCGCGACTTCCGCTGGCGCGGTACGCCGGTGCGGCCCGGTCCCGGCTAACGCCGCCCACGCCGCCGATTCCGGGTCGCAAGTCCAAGCCCACCGTTGCCGTCGTCACCCTCGAAGGCCAGATAGTCAACGGGCGCGGCGGGCCCCAATTGCTGCCGGTCGGTCCGTCCAGTGCCGGCGGTGACACCATCGCGGCGGCGCTGCGCGAGGTCGCCGACGACGATTCGGTGTCCGCGATCGTGCTGCGGGTGGACAGTCCCGGCGGGTCAGTCACCGCGTCGGAGACCATCTGGCGTGAGGTGGCTCGGGCCCGCGAGCGTGGCAAACCGGTGGTGGCGTCGATGGGCTCGGTCGCCGCGTCCGGCGGCTATTACGTCTCGATGGGCGCCGACGCGATCGTGGCCAACCCGGGCACCATCACCGGATCCATCGGCGTGATCACGGGAAAGCTGGTGGTCCGGGACCTTAAGGATCGGCTCGGCGTCGGCTCGGACACCGTGCGTACCAACGCCAACGCCGACGCCTGGTCGGCGGACTTACCCTTCACGCCCGAGCAGCAGGCTCACCGGGAGGCCGAGGCGGACCTGTTCTACAACGACTTCGTGGAACGCGTCGCCGAGGGTCGCAAGATGAGCGTCGAGGACGTGAATGACGTTGCGCGCGGCCGGGTCTGGACCGGCGCGGACGCTCTCGAGCGCGGTCTGGTCGACGAGCTCGGCGGGTTCCGGTCCGCGGTGCGCCGCGCGAAGGTGCTGGCCGGTCTCGACGAGGACACCGAGGTCCGCATCGTCAACTACCCCGGCTCGTCGCTGCTCGACCTGGTGCGGCCGAGCGCGCTGCTGACGCGCGCCGTGGCCGGCTCGATCGCCACCGTCGTCGACGAGGTCGCGCAGACGTTCAGCGGGGCCCGGGCGCTGTGGCTGGGGGAGTCGCGCTTCTAGTCCCGACCGTGGCTGACCGCTGCTGCGCCCCGCTGACCGGCAGTTTGTGCACAGTCGCGGTGGCTGAGCCCGTCGACCTGCCCGCGAGGGTAGGCGCCGCGTCCGTTTGACGAGTCCCCCGCGCCACAAGAGTCGGCATTCGGCGTTTTGCCCGCAGCGACACGCTGTCGCGCGAAGGTGGGCAAACCGGCACATGCTCCCGACCGCGAATGCAGTGGCAGAGGGGGCCAGCCACCTGACTTCCGCGCACCGAGCGCGGGCGCCCTCGCCGAGCGTGAATTCCCTGCGAGATCACGGCCGTTTTTTCGCAGCCGTTACACATTCGGCGCGCCGCATGAAGGCGGTGCCGGTAGCGAGGCCGGCAGCGAGCCCGCCTCGGACAGGCCCTAGCCGCTCAGGGTGCCGCTGATGAAGATGATCTCGCCCAGCGGGTCGTCCTCATCCGGCGGGGGCACGTCCAGGCCGTTGCGGACGAACAGTTCCGACCGCGTCACGCCCTCGACGTTCCACCCCTTGGCCTTTAGATATTCCAGGACGTGGCTGCGTTCGCCGGTGTAGACCAGCGACGCCATGTCCAGGTCCAGCCCGTGGTTACGGAACGGGTTGGGCGTCTCCGCCGCCTGGTTCACGTCGAAATCCACTATGCCCGGCACGAATTCGGTCGCGACCGTGCTGCCCGGGACGCTGAGCGAGGTGATGTTGTCGAACAACCGGTCCTGGGCCTCGGGCGGCAGGTAGATCAGTAGGCCTTCGGCCAGCCACGCGATCGGCGCCGAGGTGTCCAGACCGGCCGCCGTCAACGCCGCGGGCCAGTCCCCGCGCAGATCGATGGGGACGGTGCGCCGGGTCGCGGCGGGTTCGGCGCCGATGTCGGCCAATGTCGTGGTCTTGAACTCGATCACCTGCGGCTGGTCGATCTCGTACACCACGGTCCCCGCCGGCCACGGCAACCGGTAGGCCCGCGCATCCAGACCGGACGCCAGGATCACGGCTTGGCGCACCCCGGCGTCGACGGCGGCGGTGAAGTAGTCGTCGAAGTACTTGGTGCGCACCGCCATCCCGTCGACCATCGCCTGTGCCCGCGCCGGCGAGAAGTTCTCGAACGCGGTCAGGTCGAGTTCGCCATCCAGCATCTTGACGAAGAAATCCACGCCGACCGCGCGCACCAGCGGTTCGGCGAACGGGTCGTTGATCAAACCGCGGGAGTCCTTCGTCGCCGCGGCGCGCCCAGCCGCCACCAAAGTGGCGGTTGCGCCGACGCTGGACGCCAGATCCCAGTTGTCATCGTGAGCACGTGGCATCAGACGACCCTGCCGAAGGGTGAAGTCATCGCGTGGCACTCACGTAGAACAGGTCGGTGCGGGGCATGTCGTCGTCCTCGGCGGGCGGAAGACCGTTGTCTGTCAACAGGTCCCGCGCGTTGACGGCGGTCACCGTCCAGCCGTGGCCGGCGAGGTAGGCCGCGGCCTCGTTGCGGTCGCCGAGGTAGACCAGCCCGGTCATGTCGAGGTCGAAACCGTGTGCCCGCCAACGTTCGGAGATGGCCTGCATGCGCTGCATCATCTTCTCGCGGTCGGCGGCATTGGAGTTGCTGACGCTTTCGGTGGCGAATCGGCTGCCGGGCGCGCTGAGCTCGGTGACGGTGTCCAGCAGCCGGTCCTGCGCGTCGGGCGGCAGGTACCCCAGCAGCCCCTCGGCGCTCCACGCGGTCGGCTGCTGCGGGTCGAATCCCGCCGCGCGCAGGGCGGCGGGCCAGTCGTCGCGCAGGTCGACGGCCACCGTCCGGCGGTTGGCGGTGGGCGTGGCGCCGAGTTCGGCGAGCGTGCGGGACTTGAACTCGATGACCTGCGGCTGGTCGATCTCGTAGACCATCGTCCTGGCTTGCCACGGCAGCCGGTAGGCGCGCGAGTCGAGCCCTGAGGCCAGGATGACCACCTGCCTGATGCCCGCCTTAGTGGCTTCGACGAAGAAGTCGTCGAAGAACTTGGTGCGCACGGCCATGTTGTCGGTCATGCGGGCCATGGCGCCGACAGAGCGGTCCGGATGGTCCTTGTCGTCCAGGTCGGCCGGGTCTACCTCGCCGCTGGCCAACCGGGTGAGCAGGTCCACCCCGACCGCGCGGACCAGCGGCTCCGCGAATGGATCGTCGATCAGGGCGTTGTCGGCTCGGCTTGCCATCGCGCGGGCGGCGGCGACCATGGTCGCGGTCACCCCGACGCTGGATGCCAGGTCCCAGGAGTCGCCGTCATACCTGGTTGATCCGGTGGACGTCATGTACTTGCCCCTATCAGAAACGGCGGAGTTGATACTTAGCCAATATAACAAATCGCGGCCGCGGAAGGTTCCCGGATCTTGACGCGCGGTGCAGGCTGGACGCATGGCGTATCAGGTGGCCGGCAGGCGGGTGCTCATCACCGGCGCGTCGTCCGGGATAGGGGCGGCACTGGCCCGGCGCTTGGCAGCAGGGGGCGCGGTGGTGGGCCTCGTCGCGCGTCGCCGCGACCGGCTGAGCGACGTACTGGCCGACTGCCGGCGGACCTCGCCCGACTCGGCCATGTGGGCGGCCGACCTGGCCGACACCGCGGCGGCGGGCGAACTGGCGCTGCGGGCCTGGGACCGGTTCGACGGCATCGACGTGCTAGTGAACAACGCGGCCGTCCCGAAGCGCCGGGCCGTCAGCGAGCTCCGGCCCGACGAGGTGGAAGGGGTCATGCGGGTCAACTTCTTCGCCCCGATGCGGCTCACCCTCGCCGTGCTGCCGCGCATGCTGGCGCGGCGGTCGGGCTTGATCGTCAACGTGTCCAGCGTCGGCGGCCGCCTCGGGATCATCCACGAAACCGCCTACTGCGCAAGCAAGTTCGCGCTGTGCGGGTGGAGCGAGGCGATGGCCGTGGATCTGCACGGCAGCGGCGTGTCGGTGAAGCTGATCGAGCCCGGCCCGGTCGACACGGAAATTTGGGACCAGCCCGGCAGCGAGGAGCCCCTCTACCAGGGGCCCAAGGTGCCGGCCGACGAGGTGGCCGCGGCCATCGTCGCGGCCCTGGACGGCGACGGCTTCGAGCACTACGTCCCGGACATGAAGGCGGTGGTCGATGCGAAGAGCGCCAATATCGATGCGTTCATCGCCGGTGCGGCCATGATGGCGCCGCGATGAGGGCCCTGGTGTACGGCGTGGCGCCGGAGCCGTTTGTGGTCGCCGACCACGCCAACGCGCTGACGAAGAACCTGGCGCGCACGCCGACGGTGCTGCGAGAAGTGCCGGATCCTCATCTGTTGCATGAGGATTGGGTGATCACCCGACCGCGGCTGACCGGAATTTGCGGCTCGGACTCCAAGCAGATCCTGATGGATTTCGGCGAGGACGACGTCGACAATGCGATGGCCGCGTTCTGCTCCTTTCCTCAGGTGATGGGCCACGAGGTGGTCGCCGACGTGGTGGCGTTGGGGCCGCGGGCGCGGGGCCTGGACGTCGGGCAGCGGGTGGTGCTCAACCCCTGGCTGTCGTGCGGGCCGCGCGGGATCCAACCGGCCTGTCCAGCCTGCGAAAGCGGCGACTACAGCCTGTGCTGGAGCTTCACCGACGGCGACATCAAGCCCGGCATCCACACCGGTGTCTCCGCGGACGTGACCGGCGGTTACGCGGAGTTGATGCCGGCCCACGACAGCATGCTGTTTCCCGTACCGGATTCCGTACCCGACGAACTGGCGGTGTTCGCCGACCCGTTCTCGGTGTCGCTGCACGCGATCACCCGTCACCCGCCGCCCCGCTCGGGCCGCGTCCTGGTGTACGGGGCGGGCTCGCTCGGGCTGTGCGCGGTAGCGATCCTGCGCGCGCTGTACCCCGACGCCGCGGTGGCGGTCGTTGCGCGCTTCCCCGCCCAGGCCGACCTGGCCCGGCTGTTCGGTGCCGAGATCGTCCTTGCGCACGAACCGCGCCTGGCCGTCATCGAGGAGTTGGTGGCCTGGGGTGGCGGCCGGCTGCGGCAGCCGTTGGCGGGACTGCCGATGGCGTATCCCGGTGCCGTCGACGTGGTCTACGACACCGTCGGCAAGCCGGAGACTTTCGAGGTCGGGGTGCGGGTGCTCGCGTCGCGGGGCACGTTGGTGAAGGCCGGCGTGCACGCGCCCGGGCGTTGGGAGTGGAGCCCCCTGTACTTCAAGGAGATCAGCTGGGTCGGGTCGAACGCCTTCGGGTTCGAAGAGGTCGACGGGGTGCGCAAGCACGCGATCGCGCACTACCTGGATCTGGCTGCCACGGGCCGGATTGACCTGCGGCCCATGCTGACTCACACCTTCCCGCTGGAGCGATGGCGGGACGCTTTCCTGGCAATCGCCAACCAGGCCGACAGCGGCGCGGTCAAGGTCGCGTTCGACCAGCGCTGATCCGCTACGCCGGACGGGTGGCGCGGTAGTAGTTGAGCCGCCCGACGAAGCGGTGTGGGTGGGTCGCGACCTCGGTGCAGTCGAATCCGGCGGCGCGCAATAGCCGAGGTATCGCATCGCCCAGATTGCCGGCGGCGTGCGGGCTGTGCTTGACGAGTCGCGCCGCGAGGCCGTCGTGGTCGGTCATGTTGCCGCCCATGTCGACCAGATGCAATTGGCCGCCGGGACGCAGAACCCGAAAAATCTCCGCCGCCGCTGCGATCTTGGCTTCGTCGTCCAGATGATGCAGCATCATCGATGAAAGGACCCGGTCGAACTCGCCGTCGGCGTAGGGAAGACGCTGCGCGTAGCCGCGCTCGAAACTTATCGCGTTGAGCCTCCGCGCCTTTCGCTGCGCCCGGCGCAGCACGCGCGGGTCCGGGTCGGAACCCGTCACCGTGGCCGACGGCTGGGACCGCTTGGCCAGGATGCTGAGATTTCCTGTGCCGCATCCGATTTCGAGCACACGCTGATCGTCGGCGAGTTCTGCCTGCGCGATGAGCCGCCGATAGACGCTGTGCATGCCCAACAGGCGGGCAAACAGATCGTAGCCGGGCAGCAGTACGTCGTAGTTGGTGGCGGGCAGGAAATCATGTGGATGATGTTTGAGCATAGAAACTATACTGCACCTAGACCTCGCTTGATAATTGGGCGATCTTGGTCGAAACTAGGACTATTTTTGGCGAGATGACATGACGTTTACCCGGGTGGTCAGCCACCGCGACGGTGTGCCCGTCCACCGCTACCGGACCGATCCGGACACGATCCCCGTGTCGGTGCATCGGCACGCCGGAGATGACGTCGGCGAACTTGGTCGCCACATCCACGACTTCGCGGCGCTGTGGTATGTCCCCGCGCCCGGCCTGGTGTTTGTGGTGGCCGCCGGCGAGGTGATCGACCCACGACACCTGGTGGTCATGGACGACGGGGTGGGAGTGCTGTTCGATCCCGCTGCGCTCGGTGAGGATGCCCGATCGCCGTGGCCGACGTGGCGGGGGCACCCGCTGCTGTTCCCGTTCCTGCACGGACAGTCTGGCGGGGTGCTCCAGCTTGAGGTACCGGCGGAGCGACGCGCATTCTGGGACAACGTGATTCGGTCGATCGAAGGAGAGCTCACCGGTGAGCAGGAGGGATATCGGCAGGCCGCGCTGGCGCACCTGACGCTGCTGCTGATCGAACTCGCGCGCCTGTCCCGCGACGTGGTGGCCGATCTGAGGCGCAGTGGGGAGCCGCTGTTGGCCGACGTGTTCGCGGTGATCGACGAGCGCCACGCCGAGCCGCTGTCGCTGCGAGATGTGGCGCGTGATCTCGGCATGACGCCAGGACATCTGACCACGGTCGTGCGCCGGCGCACCGGACGTACCGTGCAGGAGTGGATCATCGAACGCCGGATGGCCGAAGCCCGCGAATTGCTGGCCGAAACGGATCTTGCGGTCGCGGAGGTGGCCAGACGCGTCGGGCTGCGCGACCCAGGCTACTTCAGTCGGCTCTTCAGCCGGACGCACGGGATTTCACCCCGCCAGTGGCGTTCTAGTCCAACGCGCCGCGAGACCCGCTGATAGGCAGATCAATTGGGGTGATGATGCCCGGTTGCGCGTCACACAGAAACGGTATGGCGTTGACCGCTGCGACGGCGGTGCTGTCCATCAACACCGTCATCACGTCTTGCCCCGGACGGCCGAACCGGATCGTCGCCTCCACGTACGGCTCACCTTCGATCACCACGCTGAAACCCTTGGGGTCGTGCCATTGCGGGTCCAGCGCGTCGTCGCTCATGGTCCAGCAGATGGCCAGCTCGACCACCGGGCGACCGTTGCGGAAGCCGCGGTACGTGCGTCGTTGCCCGCCGACGGTGCCGGCCGCGTAGTCCACCCAGCCCAGCCGCAGATCCCGCTTCAGCACGGCGTTCTCGACGAATGCCTCCTTTGCGTCCAGTTCGGTGCCCAGCATGCCGGCGATCATGTCCAGGGTCTCGAAGTAACCGAGGCCGTATCGCTGCTTGCCCGGGTCGATGTGCGTGATCCGCTGCCGCGGCGGCTTGCCGAAGCCGAGCACCTTCCAGACGTCTTTGACGCGATAGGTGGTGCAGTCCAATGTCTCCACGAGTTTGACGTGGTGCACCCGCCGGCACGCGCCGGTGAGGAAGCCGGCGACGACGTTGATGAAGCCCGGCTCGAATCCGGTGCCCAGGAAGGTGGCACCGCCCTTGTGCGCCGCCGCCTGAAGCGCCGCGCGCTCGGCCGGGTGGTGGCTGCCGGTCAGGAAGTCTCCCGTCGTGACCACGTTGATGCCGCGGCGCAGCAACCCGGCCACCAGTTCGAAGTCGATGACGCGGGGCATGTAGTTCACGCAGTCCGGCGCGAGCTCGATCAGCGCGTCGACATCGCTGGTGGCGGTCACGCCGATCGGGTCCCGGCCGGCGAGCACGCCCGCGTCCCGTCCCACCTTGTCCGGGCCGAAGGCATGCAGGCCCACCACGTCGAAGTCGTCGCGGTCGAGCAGGATGCCGAGCGCCCGCTTGCCGATGTTGCCGGTCGACCACTGGACCACCCGGTACCGCGCCATGCCTCACCGTAACCGTTGACAGGACCAATCGAACATTGTTCTAATCGGAACATTGTTCGAAACGTCGGGGGAGTCGATGGGGATTGCGTCCAGTGCGCCGGTGCTGCGCTACGGCGCGCTCGACCGGGCGCACCTGACCAAGCACCTGCTCCAGCTGGCCAAGCGCGTGGGCGTCAACCGGGTCACGATGCGTGAACTGGCGGCGGAGGCGGGGACGGCGCCGTCGTCGGTGTACTACCACGTCCGCGACAAACGCGAATTGTTCGATCTGCTGATCGAATCCGTGCTCGCGCAGATCCAGGTGCCCAGCGACGGTGACTGGGAGGCGCGGCTGGTCGCGCTCTACACCAGCGCTTGGCAGGTGCTGCTCGCGGTGCCGGGGATCGCGGCGCTGCTGCAGGAACATCCGCACACCGCCGCGGCCACTGAGATGGATCGCGCCTCACGTGCCGTTCTACGCGAATCCGGCTTGCGGAAGCAAGATTTCGAGGCGGCGCATGCCGCGCTGTACATCCACCTGCTGGGTTCGGTGCAGCTCGAACACATCCGCGCCGCCGAGGCGCCCGACGATCGGGCGTTCGGCTACGGGCTGCGCCTGATCATCGCCGGCCTACGCAACGAGATCTCGGGGACCTGATGACACAAGCAACGATCGACCTCGGCCACCGGGATCTGTGGGCGTCGCGCTTCCCCGAGGACATGTTCGCCGAGTTGCGCTCCCGTACCCCGGTGTTTCACCAGCAGCTCACCGACAACGTCAAATCGACAGTGGGCCGCGAGTTTTGGGTGTGCACCCGGCACGCCGACGTCGCGCGGGTGCACCGCGACCACGAGTCGTTCACCGCGACCCGTGGCCCGCTGATTCAGGCGACCCCGCTGTTCGACGCGTACCCGGCCATCGTGAGTCTGGACCCGCCGGATCACACGGTGCGGCGCAAGGTCATCTCACGCGCGTTCACCCCGCGCGCGGTCGCCAAACTGGAGGACGGGATCCGCGAGCGGGCCAAGGCGATGGCCGGGGCGCTGCTCGAAGCCGGTGGTGGTGAGTTCGTCGATCTGGCTGCGGGGCTGCCGATCTCGGTGATCGGCGACATCGTCGGCATCCCGGACTCGGACCGGACACACGTGTTCGAGTTGATCGAGAAGGTGCTTGAGACCGCGGGTGCGCAGATGTCCGTGCCGGGCGGTGACGACGTGCTGCCGTTCGTGGAATTGTTCCAGTACGCCAGCGCGCTGACCGCACGCAAGCGGGAACATCCCGAGGACGACATCTGGAGCGCGCTGTGCACCACGGAGATCACCGACGAGTCTGGGGACAGCTTCCTGTTGCCGTCCAACGAGCTCGAGATCTTCTTCTTCGTCCTCGGCCTGGCCGGTGCCGATACGACGCGAAATGCGCTGTGCGACGGCATTCGGGCCTTCGTCGCCAACCCGGACCAGATCGCCGTGTACCGGGCCGAGCCGGACGCGCGGCGCACCGCCGTCGAGGAGGTGATCCGCTATTCCACGCCCATCATGTTCTGGGTGCGTGGCGCCACCAGGGACGTGATCCTGCGCGACACGCTGATTCCCGAGGGTGCGCGGGTGGTGACGATGCTGCGCTCCGCCAATCGCGACGACGAGGTCTTCGAGCGGCCGTACCGCTTCGACATTCGTCGCGATCCCAACCCGCACCAGTCCTTCGGCGGTGGTGGCGCCCACCATTGCCTGGGCGCGATGCTGGCCAGGGCTGAGGTGCGGGCCGCCCTTGACGAGATTCTGTTGAATGCCAACGAGATCGAAGTCGGCGAGCCGACGATGACGCTACCCAACCTGCAGAACAACATGACGGTCTACGACTCGCTTCCGGTCCGGCTGGCCTGACCCCGCACCGCCGGCGACCGCTCACAGCGGATCTATGTCCAGCCAACGCGAGACGTCGAAGTGGTCGTCGACGGCACGCAGCGCCGCGCCGCCGTGACCCGGGTAATGCGCCGGTATGACGGTCGCGCCCGCCTCGGCGGCCTCGGTGAAAATTCGCCGGCGGGTAGTCGCGGCGGCGGCCGGATCGACGTCGAAGGCGCAGGCGTCGCCGGGGCGACGCAGCTGCACCGGGCTGTGCGTGAGATCGCCGACGAAGACGGCCCGCGCACCCGCATCCAGCCACAGCACCGAGGACCCCGGTGTGTGCCCGGGGGCAGGCCGTAGCCGTAGCGACGGGCTGATCTGATAGTCGTCCGCCCACTGCACGATCTGCTCGTCGACGGGCAGCACGCTGTCCTCGAACACCAGCCGGTTCCCCCGCTGAGTCAACTCCTCCGCGTCGTCACGCGGCTGCTGCCGTGCGGCGGTTCCGTCGGGGTGGAAGTGAAGGTAGTCGGCCGCGGCCACCAGGTAGCGCGCGTTGGGGAACGTCGCGACCCAAGAGTCGTCGTCCCGCATGGTGTTCCACCCGACGTGATCGGAGTGGACGTGGGTGTTGACGACGACGTCGACAGCGTTGCGGTCGATTCCGGCGCCGTCGAGTGCCGTCAGGAATCCGGTGTCGAGGTGATCGAGCGGCGGCATGTGCGGGCGGGCGCGGTCGTTGCCGACGCCGGTGTCCACCACGACGGTCAGGCCGTCCACCTCGATCACCCAGCTCTGAATTGCGATGTGCCACTTATCGGTGGCGGGGTCGAAGAAGTCCGGCACCAGCAGGTCGGCGTTGTCGCGCCAGCCCGACGCGGGCGTCCCCGCAAAAGCGCGGGCCGGCAGGTCGAACCGCAACTCGAGCACCCGCGTCAGTGCGGCGCGACCAAGTCGCGTCTTCACTGGTTGGCGCGCAGGTAGCTGTACACGCCCGCGAAGTTGCGGTTCACCTCCTCGGGAACTGGCACAGGGCCGCCGAGCGCCCTTGCACCCCAGGCGATCTGGGCGGTGCGCTCGACCAGTGCGGTGATGTGCAGCACCTTGTCGGGCCGCGGGCCGACCGCCACCAGGCCGTGGTTGGCGACCAAAGCGGCGCCGCGCCCCTCGAGCGCCTTGACCGCGTTGGCGCCGACGTCGGGCGTGCCGGAGGCGGCGTAGTCGGCGCAGCGCACGTCGCCGCCGCAGTACACCGCGAACTCGTCGATGCAGGCCGGAATCGGTTGATGCGCGGCGGCGAACATGGTGGCCCAGATCGGGTGGCTGTGGATGACGCTGCCGATGTCGTCGAACGCGTGGTAGCAGGCCAGGTGCAGGTGCATCTCGGTGGACGGCATCCGGCCCTCTTTGGCGTGCAGCACAGCGCCTTCCGGGTCGACCAGCACCAGGTCGTCGAGCGCCATGTCGGCGTAGTCCACCGACGACGGCGTGATCACCAGGTTCCCGTCGGGCCGTCGCGCCGAGATGTTGCCCGCGGTGCCCTCGACCAGGCCGCGGCGCAGCATGTCCTTGGCCGCGGCCAAAACGGCGTCTTCGGCGTTCTTGACCGACTTCATGAACCGAGCACCTCCGGGTTGACGATGTGGGTGGGCGTGCCGCCGGACAGCAACGCTTCGAGGTCGTCGGCGACCATCTGCGCCTGCCGGACCTCAGTGTTCCACGTGGCGCCCCCGATGTGGGGGGTCAGCACGACGTTGGGCATCCCCGTCAGCGGGTGATCGGTCGGCAACCATTCGCCGGCGAAGTGGTCCAGTCCGGCGGCGGCCACCTTGCCGTCGCGCAGCGCCGCGACCAGCGCGTCGGTGTCGTGCAACTGGGCGCGGGCGGTGTTGAGGAAGACCGCGCCGTCGCGCATGGCGGCGAACTGTTCGGCGCCGATCATCCCGACGGTGTCGTCGGTGACGGGCGCATGCAGCGACACGACGTCGGCCTCACCCAGCAGGTCGGCCAGGCTGTGCCGGGCTTCGTTGTGGTACGGGTCGTGGGCGATGACGCGCATGCCCAGCCCCGCCAGCCGCCAGCGCAGCGCGCGGCCGACGGCACCCAGGCCCACCAACCCCGCGGTGAGCCCGGCGATCTCCCAGCCCCGAAACCGCTGATATGGGATGACACCGTCGCGAAACATATTGCCGCTGCGCACATCCGAATCCGCGGTCAGCAGGTGGCGAGTGGCGGCCAGCAGCAACGCCACGGCCATCTCGGCCACCGCGTCGGCGTTGCGTGCGGGCGTGTACAGCACGGGGATCCCGGCCGCGGTGGCGCCGGCGACGTCGACGTTGTTGGGATCGCCGCGGGTGGAGGCGATGGCGCGCAGGCCCAGCTCCAGCACCGGTCCGGAAACCGAGTCGCTTTCCACCACAACGACATCGGCGTTTTCGCCGGTGATCCGCTCGGCGAGCTGCTCGCCGCTGTAGATCCGCAGTGGGGTCGCAGCCCGCTCGGTGATCCAGGGGTCATACACCACATCGGCCAGCTCACGCAGCTTGTCAAACCCTGGTCCGCGCAGCGGGGCCGTCACCAGGGCACGCGGTCGAGACGTCACGTCTGCCAATGCTGGCGTACCGTGGCGCCCGTGTCACGTTTCGACGGCCAGGACGTCACCGTCGGCATCGACGTGGGTACGACCGCCGTCAAGGCGGTAGCCGCCGACGAGAACGGCCGGGTGGTCGCGCGCGCGCGGATTCCGCATCGGCTGTTGGTGCCGGCGCCCGACCTGCTGGAGCACGACGCCGACGAGGCGTGGCGGCTGGGTCCGGTGGCCGCCCTGGACCGGCTGGGCGACGCAAAAGCCAAGGCGGTCGCCGTCGCGGCGATGGTGCCGTCGATGACCGCGGTCGACGCGACCGGCCGGCCGATCACCCCCGGACTGCTCTATGGCGACGCCCGGGGCTGGGTGCCCGGCGCGGCGCTGCAGCGGACGCAGCCCGTGCCCGCGCTGGGTGAGGCCGCGGAGTTCCTGCGCTGGACGGCCGCCGCCGCGCCGGGCGCGGCCGGGTACTGGCCGGCCCCGGCGGTGGCCAACCACGCACTGGCCGGCGAGCCGGTGCTCGACTTCGCCACCGCAATCACCACCCTGCCGCTGTTCGACGGGACCGGCTGGAACGCCGCGGCGTGCGCGGAGTGCGGTGTGACCGTCGATCGCATGCCCAGGGTGGAGACGTTCGGATCGGCGGCGGGGCAGGTGCGCGACAGCGGCGCCGTGCTGGCGGTCGGCACCATCGACGCCCTCTGCGAACAGCTCGTGTCGGGCACCAACCGCGAGGGCGACGTGCTGGTGCTGTGCGGGACCACGCTCATCGTGTGGGTGACGGTGTCCGACCCCCGCCAGGTGCCGGGGCTGTGGACCATTCCGCACACGGTCGCCGACATGAGCGAGATCGGCGGGGCCAGCAACGCGGGCGGCCTCTTCCTGGACTGGGTGAATTGCCTTGTCGCGCCGGGTGATCCGACGACGGTCGAGCCGGGGCGGGTGCCGGTCTGGTCGCCGTACATCCGCGGCGAACGCACGCCGCTGCACGATCCCGACCGGCGCGCGGCGCTGGACGGCCTGAATCTCACGCACGACGCGGCGTCCGTGCGCCGGGCCGCCTTCGAGGCTTCGGCCTTCGTCGTTCGGCAGCTGATCGAACTGAGCGGATCGCCGGTGGCGCGCATCGTGGCCGCCGGTGGCGGCACCCGGGTCCAGCCCTGGATGCAGGCCATCGCCGATGTGACCGGCCGGCCCGTGGAGGTGTCCGCCGTGGCCGAGGGCGCGGCGCTGGGCGCCGCTTTCCTCGCCCGCATGGCGGTCGGTCTGGAGACGACGATCACCGACGCCGCGCGCTGGGCCGCCATCGACCACGTCGTAGAGCCCCGGCCGGAGTGGATAGATCCGGTCGCCGACCGTTATCAACGGTTCCTCGAGCTGAGCGTGCCGGGGCCGACCTAGCCGAACCGGGGCGCGGGAGCTGTCGTCACGTTCTAGGCTTATGCAATGACCGATCACGATCACACCGCCGTCCGCCGCGAGATCACCGACGCCCTGCTCAAAGCTCTCGAACGTCGCCACGAGATCGCCGATGTGGTGGTGGAGTCGCCGAACAAGGCGGCCGCGGTCGAGTCGATCGTCAAACTGCTCGACACCTCCCATCAGGCCGCCGAGGCGGTGATGAGCATGCGGTTCGACATGCTCACCCAGGACGCCCGCAAGAAGATCCTGCACGAGCTCGACGACCTGAACAAACAGCTGACCTTCGCGCTGGGCGACCGCCCCGCGAGCTCGGGCGAGAGCCTTGAGCTGCGGCCCTTCTCCGCGGACCAGGACCGGGACATCTTCGCCTCGCGCACCGACGAGATCCGCACCGCCGGCGACGGGTCCGGCAGGCCCGCCGGCAACCTGGACGACGAGATCCGCTCGGCGCTGCGCCGGGTCGAGATGGAAGAAGCCGCGTGGTTCGTGGCCGTCGACTCCGGTGAAAAGGTGGGGATGGTGTTCGGCGAACTCCTCAACGGCGAGGTGAACGTCCGGATCTGGATCCACCCCGAGCACCGCAAGAGGGGCTTCGGCACCGCCGCGTTGCGCAAGTCGCGGTCGGAGATGGCGTGGTTTTTCCCGGCCGTGCCGCTGGTCGTGCGCGCGCCCGCAGCAAACCCCGGCTAGTCGATTCGGCCCTCGTCGGGCTCATTTACACGCGCGTAACGCGCGCTTATGATCAAGCCCTGTTACCTCGGATGTCCACGAACAGCCCAGTGGCGGGGAGATCATGTGCCGAATTTTCTGATCGGCGTGGAACCCGTTGTACCCGTTTGCCTTCTGGACTGCATAACGCTCGGCAACTACTACGGGAACGGTGGTTCAAGTGAGTCGGCTGAATCGTCAATGGTATGAACACCCCTCGCTGCTGCTGCAACTGAAGGCGTTGTCGGGCCTGCGCGACGACCTGCGCGACCACAACCTGTTCGAGGGCGACGGCATTCGTCCGAAAGACGATCTCGGCGATCCCACCGAGGAGGTCAAGCGGGCGCGCACCCCGGACGGGACATGGAACGACCTGTCCGATCCGTGGATGGGGTCGAGGGGATCGGGCTTCGGGCGCAATGTCCCGCTGGCCCGCACCGTCACCGACACCACGCGCATCCTCGACCCCGACCCGCGGGTGGTCAGCCGTCGCCTGATGGCGCGCGATGAATTCAAGCCCGCCGGAATCATCAACGCATTGGCCGCAGCCTGGCTGCAGTTCGAAAACCACAACTGGTTCTTCCACGGTGATGGCTTGGCGGACAAGACGATCGACATCCCGTTGCGCAAGGGCGACGACTTCCCCGAGAACCCGATGCGGATCCGCTGCACCATCCCGCCGCGCGGCGAGATCGTGAACGGCTGTCCGGCGCCGGTGTTCAGCAACGTCGAGACCCACTGGTGGGACGGGTCGCAGATCTACGGCAGCGGCAAGGACCGGCAGGCCGAGGTCCGCACGTTCGTCGACGGCAAGATCAAGGTCGGCGACGACGGCAGGCTGCCGAAGAGCGACATCCCCGGCATCGATCTCACCGGCATGCGGGAGAACTGGTGGGTCGGCGTGGGTCTGCTGCACACCCTGTTCGCCCGCGAGCACAACTCCGTCTGCGACGCGCTGAAGAAGGCCTACCCGAGCTTCGACGACCAGCGCCTGTTCGAGCTGGGTGTCCTGGTGGTCTCGGCGCTGATCGCCAAGATCCACACCGTCGAATGGACGACGTGCGTCCTGCGCCACCCCGCGCTGCAGATCGGCATGAACGCCAACTGGTTTGGCGCCCTCGGCGAGGCGTTCAAGGACAGGGTCGGCCGGATCGGCGACAGCGAGGCGCTGTCGGGCATCATCGGATCGGCGACCGACCACCACAGCGCACCGTTCTCGTTGACCGAGGAGTTCGTGTCGGTCTACCGCATGCACCCGCTGATTCCCGACGACTGGAACTTCTTCTCGCTGGAGTCCGGGGAGCATCTCGAGAAGCGCGACTTCACCGAGCTGCAAGGACGTTTCACCCGCGACTTCATGGACCGCATGGAGATGGGTGACATGTGGTACTCGTTCGGTCTGGCCAGCGCCGGCGCGGTGTGCCTGCACAACTACCCCAACGCCCTGCGCCGCCTGACCCGCGTCGACGGTCAGGTCACCGACCTGGCCACGCTGGACATCGTGCGCGACCGGGAGCGCGGCGTGCCGCGCTACAACGACTTCCGCGAGGCCCTGCGGATGCCGCGCCGTAAATCCATCGACGAGATCACGCCGAACGCGGAGTGGGCCGCGGAGATCAACGAGATCTACAACGGCGACGTCGATGCCGTCGACCTGCAGATCGGCATGCAGGCGGAGCAACCGCCGAAGGGCTTCGGCTTCTCCGACACCGCGTTCCGCATCTTTATCCTGATGGCGTCGCGGCGGCTGAAGAGCGACCGGTTCTTCACCAGCGACTTCCGGCCCGAGGTCTACACCCAGACCGGATACGACTGGGTGAATCACACCACGATGAAAGATGTTTTGCTGCGCCATTATCCGCAGCTGCAGCCGGTGATCGGCGATGTCGAGCGGGTATTCGCGCCGTGGCCGAAGCTGGGCGCAGCCGTGCCGGGCAAGAAGCACGCCGTGATGCGCCTCGCCGACTCGGTCCGCGCGTACCTGCCCTGGGGCGGCTAGGCCCGTGGTCGACTTTCCGCACGCGTCCGCCGTCGAAGGCCTGCGATTCACCGCCCAGATCGGCGCGCCCAACATCATCCTCGGGTTGTTCAACAAGCGCGAAGTGCCCAGCCGGATCGCCTCGAAGGTGGCCGCCGACTACCTCGGCTACCGGTTGGTGGACGGCCTGGTGCGCAGTTACGGCCCGGGACCGTTCTACGTTCGGGTCGCCCGCGACGAGGCGCTCTTGGTCCACCACCCCGACGACCTGCGATTCGTGCTCGGCGGATCCCCGGACCCGTTCGCGTCGGACCCGGACGCCAAGCGCAAGGGGATGACGGCGTTTCAGCCTGAGGCGCTGACGATTTCGCGGGGCCAGCAGTGGCAGGATCGCCGTAAGTTCGCCGAGGCCGTGCTCGACACCGGCGCGCCCGTGCACCGGCTGGCCCAGCCGTTCGTCGACGCCGCCGCGCAAACCGCGGCCGAACTCGTCGCAGGAACCATCCGCTGGCAGAACTTCAACGAGGCGCTGCAGCGCCTGACCCGCCGTGTGGTGTTCGGCGCCGCCGCCGCCGACGACACCGAGCTGACCGAGCAGTTGGGCGAGCTGATGTCGGCGGGCAACCGCATGCCCGACGAACCCGCACCCGGCTACGACGAGTTCATCGCGCACATCGGGACCTACCTGACCGACCCCGAAGCCGGCAGTCTCGCCGCGCTGATCCCGGAGGCCCCCGACCCCGGGGTGCCGCCGGCCGGCCAGCTGGTGCACTGGCTGTTCGCAATGGGGGACACGCTGGCCGCCAACACTTTCCGTACGCTCGGCGTGCTGTCGACCCATCACGAGCAGCTGCACGAGGTGACCGCCGAAATGGCGGGCGCCGACATCGGCTCGGCCGCCGGCATCGCCAAGCTTGACTACCTGGCCGGCTGCCTGTACGAGACCATGCGGCTGTGGCCCACCACGCAGCTGTTCGGCCGGGTGACCACGCGCGACGTCGAGTTCCCCAATGGCGCCGTACTGCCCGAGGGGCAGCAGGTGTTGATCTACAACGTGTTCAACCACCGCAACCGCGACCGCATCCCGTATGCGGACAAGTTCTCGCCGGGCGAGTGGGTCAGCGGGGACGCGGGCGACGACTGGTCGTACAACTTCTTCAGTCACGGGCCGCAGGGCTGCCCGGGCACCGGCCTGGCGATCCTGCTCGGGCAGGCGGTGTTGGCCCACCTGATCGACGCGGGCGCGACCAACTACTCCGGAACGCGCCTGAACCCCGCGCGTCCGTTGCCGCACGCATTCGACCTGTACGGGTTCAGCGTGGCGACGACGGCGATCGACTAGTCCCGTCGCGTGCCCGCGAGCGTGCGCCGACACGCCTAAATGGCCACTGTGTGCACACTCGCGGCGGCCCGCTCAGGGAACCCCGGCGCGGCCCCTAGCCGAGCACGGCGGTAATTGAGGTGATGCTGCTGAACTGGGCCGCCGCTTCGTCGTCGGGGAAGCCGCGGCCGTACTCGGCGAACATGTCCCGTCGCGGCCGGGTGTTCACCTGCCAGCCCCGATCGGTCAGGTAGTCGACGACGTTGCTGCGCTCGCCGTCGTAGAACAGACCGGTGAGGTCGATATCGCAGCCCAGGTTGACCCACCGTTGGTTGAATTCCCGAGCTCGCTCACCCAGAGTCGCGTCGGTGTCGGCGTGATATTCGGTGGCCAGCCTGCTCCCGGGGGCGCTTAGGGCCGTGATGTCGTCGAACAACCGGTCCTGTGCCTGCGGCGGGAGATACATCAGCAGTCCTTCGGCGCTCCACGCGGTGGGCTTCGTGGCGTCGAACCCGCTTTCGCGCAACGCGGCGGGCCAGTCCTCCCGCAGGTCGATGCTGACGGTCCGGCGTTCGGCGGCCGGGGCGGCGCCCAGGGCCGCCATGGTGGCCGTCTTGAAGTCGACGACCTTGGGCTGGTCGACCTCGAAGACCACGCTGCCGTTCGGCCAGGACAGCCGGTAGGCCCGGGAGTCGAGGCCCGCGGCCAGAATGACCGCCTGGCGGACGCCCGCACCCGCGGCGTCGAGGAAGAACTCGTCGAAGAACCGGGTCCGCACCGCCATCGAATCGGTCTCGAACTGCAGGTCCCGTTCGGCGTCGGCGTAGCCGTCAGGCGGGGTTATGACGCCGTCGACCAAGCCCGTGAAGAAGTCGAGGCCGACCGCGCGGACCATCGGCGCCGCGAACGGGTCGTTGATGATCGCGTCGGGTTCGCGGCTGGCGATCGCGCGGGCGGCGGCGACCATGGTGGCGGTGGCGCCGACGCTGGATGCCAGGTCCCAGCTGTCTCGATCGGTGCGTGTCATGCGTGCTCAGCTCCCTTTCGAGGGCTATTTGGATATTTAGCAAATGTAAAGAGATGCCATCACTCTACGCCTATTTTGGGAGCCGTTCGGCGGCTATTTCCCGGCCCGTTTCGGGCGTTGCGCGGCGACCCTGGCAAGACCACCCCGGACCAGCTGTTAGTCTCGTACACGGTTTGACGCGCGACGCCGTACGTCGTGGCCTGCAGGTGTTGGGCGCGCAACTCAGGATGACCCGGGCTCGCGCAGGAGGAAGAGTGCTTTCGGCTTTCATCTCGTCGCTGCGGACAGTCGACTTGAGACGGAAGATCCTGTTCACGCTGGGGATCGTGGTGCTCTATCGACTGGGCGCGGCCATGCCGTCTCCCGGCGTCAACTTCACCAACGTGCAGCAGTGCGTCAGGGACGCGACCCGCGGTGAAGCCGGACAGATCTATTCGCTGATCAACCTGTTCTCCGGCGGCGCGCTACTGAAGTTGAGCGTGTTCGCGGTCGGGGTGATGCCCTACATCACCGCCAGCATCATCGTGCAGCTGCTGACCGTGGTCATCCCGCGGTTCGAAGAACTGCGCAAAGAGGGCCAGGCCGGCCAGGCGAAGATGACGCAGTACACCCGCTACCTGTCGATCGCTCTGGCGATCCTGCAGGCCACCAGCATCGTGGCGCTGGCGGCCAACAACGGGCTGCTGCAGGACTGCCAGCTGGACATCATCGCCGACCAGAGCATCTTCACCCTGGTCGTGATCGTGCTGGTGATGACCTCCGGTGCCGCCCTGGTGATGTGGATGGGTGAGCTGATCACCGAGCGGGGCATCGGCAATGGCATGTCGCTGCTGATCTTCGTGGGTATCGCCGCGCGCATCCCGTCGGAAGGAAAATCCATTCTGGACAGCCGCGGCGGCGCCATCTTCGCGGCCGTCTGCGTGGCCGCGCTGATCATCATCGTCGGCGTGGTGTTCGTCGAGCAGGGCCAGCGCCGCATCCCCGTTCAATACGCCAAGCGCATGGTGGGCCGCCGCATGTACGGCGGAACGTCGACGTATCTGCCGCTCAAGGTCAACCAGGCCGGCGTTATCCCAGTCATCTTCGCGTCGTCGCTGATCTACATCCCGCATTTGATCACCCAGCTGGTCCGCAGCGGGACCGGTGGCGCCGGCAAGGGCTGGTGGGACAAGTTCGTCAACACCTATCTGTCGGACCCGAGCGACCCGGTCTACATCGGCATCTACTTCGGGCTCATCGTCTTCTTCACCTACTTCTACGTGTCGGTCACCTTCAATCCCGACGAGCGGGCCGACGAGATGAAGAAGTTCGGCGGCTTCATCCCCGGTATCCGACCGGGCCGGCCGACCGCCGACTATCTGCGCTATGTGCTGAGCCGGATCACTCTCCCGGGCTCGATCTATCTCGGCGTGATCGCGGTCCTGCCCAACCTGTTCCTGCAGATCGGCAACGCCGGAGGGGTCCAGAACCTACCCTTCGGTGGTACGGCCGTTCTGATCATGATCGGTGTCGGCCTGGATACGGTCAAACAGATAGAAAGTCAGCTCATGCAGCGCAACTACGAAGGGTTCCTTAAGTGAAAGTTGTCTTGCTGGGGCCGCCGGGAGCGGGCAAGGGGACACAGGCTCAGAAGCTCGCCGAGAAGCTTGGGATTCCGCAGATATCCACCGGCGATTTGTTCCGGCACAACATCGAGAACGGCACCCCGCTCGGGCTGGAGGCCAAGCGCTACCTGGACGCCGGTGACCTGGTGCCTTCCGAGCTGACCAACAACCTCGTCGACGACCGGTTGAACGACCCCGACACTGCCAACGGCTTCATCCTGGACGGCTACCCGCGGTCGGTGGAGCAGGCCAAGGCGCTGCACGAGATGCTCGAGCGCCGGGGCACCGACATCGACGCCGTGGTGGAGTTCCGCGTGTCCGAGGACGAACTGCTGCAGCGCCTCAAAGGCCGTGGCCGGGCCGACGACACCGAAGACGTCATCCTCAACCGGATGAAGGTCTACCGCGAGGAGACCGCGCCGCTGCTCGAGTACTACAGCGGCGAGCTGAAGACGGTCGACGCCGTCGGGTCCCTCGACGAAGTCTTCGCCCGCGCGCTGCAGGCGCTGGGCAAGTAGTCATGAGCGCGTTGGCACGACTGCGAAGTCGCAGGGTCGTGCCGCAGCGCAGTGCCGGCGAACTCGACGCGATGGCCGCCGCCGGTGCCGTCGTCGCGGTTGCGCTCAATGCGGTCAAAGCCGCCGCGGAAACCGGGGTGTCGACCCTGCACCTCGACGAGATCGCGGAGTCGGTGATCCGCGAAGCCGGCGCCGTCCCGTCGTTCCTGGGCTATCACGGCTACCCGGCGTCGATCTGCGCCTCGATCAACGACCGCGTCGTGCACGGCATCCCGTCGGCCGCGGAGGTGCTGGCACCGGGAGACCTGGTGTCCATCGACTGCGGTGCGGTGCTGGACGGCTGGCACGGCGATGCCGCCGTCACGTTCGGCATCGGGACCCTCATACCCGTCGACGAGGCGCTCTCGCATGCCACCAGGGAGTCGCTGGAAGCCGGCATCGCGGCGATGGTCATCGGCAACCGGCTGACCGACGTCGCGCACGCCATCGAGAGGGGCACCCGCGCCGCCGAGGCCAAGTACGGACGGGCGTTCGGGATCGTGGAGGGGTACGGGGGCCACGGCATCGGCAGGCACATGCACATGGACCCGTTTCTGCCCAACGAGGGCGCGCCCGGGCGCGGTCCGCTGCTGGCCGCCGGCTCGGTGCTGGCCATCGAGCCGATGCTGACGCTGGGCACGGGCAAGACCGTGGTGCTCGACGACGAATGGACGGTCACCACCGCCGATGGCTCACGGGCGGCGCACTGGGAGCACACCGTGGCCGTGACCGAGAGCGGGCCGCGCATTCTGACCGTCGCCCCCTAGCCAGAACGGCTGCTGGCGCGGGCACCCGCCGGCGCGGTGAACTAGACACCTACCCGACTCGTGTCAGTTGCGGGAGGTGATCGAGTGGCTAGGGTGGCTGGTACCCGGGGCGCGTCCGGGGCTGCTGAAGCCGCTCTGATGAAGGCGCTCTACGACGAGCATGCCGCCGTCCTGTGGCGTTATGCGCTGCGGCTGACGAGCGATGCGAGCCAGGCCGAGGATGTGGTCCAGGAAACGCTGCTGCGGGCGTGGCAGCACCCGGAAGTGATCGGTGACACGGAACGCTCGGCTCGGGCGTGGCTGTTCACCGTCGCCCGCAACATGATCATCGACGACCGGCGCAGCGCGCGATATCGCAACGTCGTCGGCTCCATCGACGAGGACGGGGCGCCCGAGCAGTCCACGCCGGACGAGGTGAACGCGGCGCTGGACCGGATGCTGATCGCGGATGCGATGGCCCAATTGTCCGGCGAGCACCGGGCTGTCATCGAGCGGTCCTACTACCGCGGATGGACCACCGCCCAGATAGCCACCGACTTAGGAATCGCCGAGGGAACAGTGAAGTCGCGATTACACTATGCCGTACGGGCATTGCGGCTCACTCTGCAGGAACTGGGAGTTACCCGATGACAGCCAACGGGTCCGTCCGGCTGGTAATCGGCTCCGAATACTTGAGGGTGACGGGAGATGGATGACATGAGGACGCCGCTGCGGGGGCTCGGCCCGCCCGGTGACAGATCCGGTTTCGGTGCCGGTTTCGACGAGGGACGTGACTTTCCAATGGGTGACGACGACCGCTACGCGACATGGGACGCCGCGTACGTGCTGGGGTCGCTGTCCGCTGCCGAGCGCCGCGAGTTCGAGTTGCACATGGGCGAATGCCCGCCCTGCCGCGAGGCGGTCGCCGAACTCAGTGGTGTGCCGGCGCTGCTTTCGCAGCTTGGCGCCGACGACGTCGCCGCGATCAGCGCGTCCGGCGGGGCCGCGGGAACCAGCTTCGCGACGCCGGAGATGTCGCCAGAGTTATTGCCGACGCTGCTGGAAAAGGTGCGTTGGCGCCGACGCCGCACCCGTCTGACCACCTGGGTCGCCTCCGCCGCCGCCGCGGTGGTGTTGGGGGTCGGCGTGTTCGTCGGGGTGCAGGGTCTTTCCGCGAGCGGTCCGCAGCCGGTGACCGCGTCCGCCCAACCGATGGCGCAGGTCGGCACCGACATGCTGACGTCGACGGTGGCGGTCACTCCGCAGCACTGGGGCACGTTCATCAACCTGCACTGCGTCTGCCTGGCGCCGCTGAATGCCCATCACGACACGCTCGCGATGGTCGTCGTCGGACGCGACGGCAGTCAGACCCGGCTGGCCACCTGGGTGGCCGAGCCCGGCCACACCGCGACGCCGGCCGGCAGCATCTCCACGCCGGTCGATCAAATCGCCGCGGTGCAAGTGGTTTCCGCTGATAACGGCCGGGTCTTGTTGCAGCGTTCGCTGTAATTCCCAACCGCGGGTGAACTAAATACATCCGCGCCCCGTGTCCATGACATGCCACGGGAGCACCGAGTCGTCGACCAGATCATCGACCGACTCGCGGCCATCGGGGTCGACCACATCTTCGGAGTGGACGGCGCCAACATCGAAGACCTGTACGACGCGGCCCACTTTCACCACCGGGTCACCGCGGTCCTGGCCAAGCACGAGTTCTCCGCCGCGACAATGGCCGACGGGTACAGCCGGGCCGGGGCGGGGCTGGGTGTGGTGGCGGCGACCTCCGGTGGCGGCGCGCTGAATCTGGTTGCGGGCCTGGGCGAAGCGTTGGCCAGCCGGGTGCCGGTGTTGGCGTTGGTGGGTCAGGCGCCGACGACCATGGACGGCTTGGGCAGCTTTCAGGACACCAGCGGACGCAACGGATCGCTGGACGCGCAGGCGGTGTTCTCCGCGGTGTCGCTGTCGTGCGAGCGGGTGTTGACGCCGGCCGGCATCGATGCGGCGCTGACCCGGGCGATCGCCGCGGCGCGCAGTGGCGGACCGGCGGTGTTGTTGCTGCCCAAGGACATTCAGCAGGCACGGGTGGACTCGCGCAACGGCCATGCGGCGCGTGAGCTGCGGCCGATCGGCAATCCGCAGCCGATCGTCGGGGCGCTGGTCACCGCGCGCGGCCCGGTCACCGTCATCGTCGGCGAGCAGGTGGCCCGCGACGACGCCCGCGCGGAGCTCGAGGCGCTGCGCGCCTTGCTGCGGGCCCGGGTGGCCACAGTTCCCGACGCCAAGGATGTCGCCGGCACACCGGGGTTGGGGTCGTCGTCGGCGCTGGGGGTGACCGGCGTGATGGGTCATCCGGGGGTGGCCGAGGCGGTGGCCGCCAGCGCGGTGTGTCTGGTGGTGGGGACACGGCTGTCGGTGACCGCGCGCACCGGCCTGGATGATGCGCTGTCGGCGGTGCCGACGGTGTCGATCGGCTCTGCGCCGCCGTATGTTTCGGTGTGCGCGCACGTGCACACCGAGGACCTGCGCGGCTCGCTGCGAATGCTGATCGCGGCGTTGTCCGGGCCTGGTCGGCCGACGGGTGTGCGGGTGCCCGACGCGGTGCGGCGCACCGAGCTTGCGCCACCGCCGCATCGCGGGCCCGGGGTGCGCTACCGCGACGCGATGGCGGTGCTGGACGGTGTGCTGCCCGACGGGACCGACGTCGTCGTCGACGCCGGCAACACCGGCGCGTCGGCGATCCACTATCTGCCGGCGCGGCGCGACGGGAGATTCGCGGTGGCGCTCGGCATGGGGGGCATGGGGTACAGCTTCGGGGCGGGCATCGGGATGGCGTTCGGGCGTACCAACACCGGGCGCGCGGCCGGGCGCACCGTCGTGATCGCCGGAGATGGAGCGTTTTTCATGCACGGCATGGAGGTGCACACGGCGGTGCACTATCGGTTGCCGGTGACGTTCGTGTTGTTCAACAACAACGCCCACGCCATGTGCGTGACCCGCGAGCAGCTGTTCTATGACAACGTTTACAGCTACAACCGATTCCGGCCCAGCCAGCTGGGCGCGGGCCTGGCCGCGATGTTCCCGGGCCTGCCGTCGATCGACGTCGGCGATGCCGACGCGTTGGCCGTCGCGCTGCGCGCCGCACTGGCCATCGACGGCCCGGCGGTGATCAGCGTCGCGTGCGCCGCCGACGAAATTCCGCCGTTCGCGCCATTTCTCGGTGGCAAGTCAATGAAAACACTTGCCACGAAAAAGAGTACAACCGTGAAGGAGAACCGCACCGATGTCGCTGCCAGCGCTTGAGGATATCGTCACACCGATCGGCGGCGTGGTCCGCATCGAAACCAGTCCGCGGGAGAAGGCCACCCCGATCATCATGGAGATGATGCGGTCGGTGTACCCGCACGACCAGGTTTTCGGGCAGTACTGCACCGTCAACGACTACGTCGACTGCCCGCCCGACGAGCTGTACGCGTACCTGGCGGACACCCGCAGCCTCGAGGAGTGGACGTACAGCCTGCGGGGCTTCACCACCACCGACGAGCCGGGCCTCTGGCTGGCGTACGACCGGCTCGGGTCCGAGACCAAGATCTACACCCGCACCGTGGCCGACGGTGCGGCGCGGACCGTGGATTACCACTGCGCGTGGGACCAGGGCAAGCACCTGTGGATGGTCTATCTGATGCGCGTCGTCGACGCGCAGGTGGTGCTCGACAAGCCCGGTTCGGTGGTGCTGTGGACCAATTGTCACCACCCGTTCTACGACGAGAACCCGTACCCGGAGACGGCTCCGGCGGAGCGGCCGGTGTGGGTCGGCGACTTCTGGGACATGTTCGGCGCCGGACACCTGCTGGAGCTGAGGAACCTCAAGGCGATCGCCGAGTACCGCCACCGCAATGGCCTGCCGGTCACACCCGAATGGATGAAATGAACATGAACAAGCCCAGCGTCAGCCTGATCGACGTCTCTACCTACCTGCCCGGTGAGCCGATCGGCGCCGAGTATTACGCGCAATTCGCCGAGTCCGACGACCTGCGGGAAAACCTGATGTTCCGCGCGCCGAAGTTCCGCCACCACGTCGGGCCCGACGAGAGCGCCATCGACATGATGGAGCGGGCCGCGCAGGGGCTGATCGAGCGCCACGGCCACGACGTGATCGAGGGTGTGGACGTGTTGATCACGCACACCCAGGTGCCGGACATGGCGTTCTACGGGGAAGGCGGCGGCCTGGCCCACCGGCTGGGGCTGCGGCCGTCCTGGGTGTTGGATTTGAACAACGGCGGGTGTGCGGCATTCGTGTTGGCGCTCAACGTGGCTCGCAAACTGCTGGCTGCCGGCGAGGGGCGCACGGCGCTGATCGCGATCGCGCAGAACGCCGCGGGGCAGTTCTTCGACCAGGCCACCGTGCGCCGCAAGGCGCAGTCCGCGGTGCCGGGGGATGGGGCGGCGGTCGGGTTGGTGGCTCTGTCCGACCGCTCGCCCATCCTCGACGTCGAGTGCCGCACCTACGGCGAGTACGCCGGCGAGATGACCCTGTCCTACGACCCGCCGCGCAAGTGGTGGGCCGCCGGGTCCGGCGAGGGCAGCATCGGGTTCACCGAGAGCAAGATCACCAAGGTGCTGGCCCGCGGCAACCGACAGGTGCCCGAGGTGGCATACGCCGTGTGCGACCGAATCGGCATGTCGCCCAAGGACATGGACCTGCTGGTGACCAACCAGCCCAACCGTGCCTTCCTGCGCAACTGGCGCGAGGCGCTGGAGCTGCCGCCCGAACGCCACCGCGACACGTTCGACGAGTGTGGCAACCTGTTCGGCGCCGGCATCCCGGTCAACTTCGACCGCGCGATCACCGACGGCCAGCTGAACGCCGGTGACACGGTGCTGATGGCGGCCTTTGCGCACGCCGGCGACTTCGCCGGCGCGGCGGCGGTGCGCTGGGGCGGGCGCGGGTGATGTCCGTGTTGGCCAGCCCGGTGGATTTTCCGCACGCCGTCGATCCGTTTGCGCTCTCGCTCAACGAGAACCCGTATCCGCCGCTGCCCGCGGTGCGCTCGGCGCTGATTCGCTCGATCGACGCCGCCAACCGGTACCCGGAGTTTCTGCCGCAGCGGTTGCGCGCGTTGATCGCCGCGCGGATCGGCGTGCCCGGTGACCAGGTGGTGCTCGGCGCCGGCGCGACCGGGGTGGTGCTGCAGGCCCTGCAGGCGCTGACCACCCCCGGCGACTCGATCGCCATGGCCTCGCCCACCTTCGACGGATATCCGATCATCGCCGCGATGGCGCGGCTGAAGCCGGTGTTCGTCCCGTTGGACCGCTGCGGCCACAACGATCTCGACGGCCTGGCTGAGGCCGCCGCCGATGCGCGCGTGGTGGTGGTCTGCCGCCCGCACAACCCGACCGGCACCCTGGAGCCGACGGCCGAAATCGTCGGCTTCCTGCGCCGGGTGCCACGCGACACCGTCGTGCTGCTCGACGAGGCCTACATCGAGTTCGCCGCCGGCCAGCACCGAATCGACGTCGGGTCCCTGACGACGCGTTTCCCCAATGTGGTTCTGGTGCGCACCTTTTCCAAGGCCTACGGGCTGGCCGGCCTGCGCATCGGCTACGGCGCGGCTTCGCGGGAGCTGGCCTGCACGCTGTGGACCCAGCAGCTGCCGTTCGGCATCGCGATCACCGGCCTGCTCGCTGTCGCCGCGTCCTATGACGCCGAAGACCAACTGCTGCAACGCGTCCGGTCCATCACCGCCGAACGCCGCTACCTGCGGATGCGCCTGCACGCCATGGGGATATACACCCCAGACGCACACGCCAACTTCGTCTACCTGCCCCCGGAAGGGGGGTCATGGCGCGACGTATTCGCGGACACCGGCCTGCATGTCCGCCACTACGCCGACGGCGCCGCACGAATCACGGTGGGCGGCCGCGAATCCACGCTGGCGGTGTTGGAGGCGGTCGCGCGGCCCGCGGCCACCGCGAGCTGAACGGGCGGCGGTGAAAGACAACCCGGCTTCCCCCGCTGAGGGGGCGGGGGAAGCCGGGCGTCGCAGCTGCGGTATGAAAGGGCGTGGCCCCCTCGCAAAAGCGTGACCCGATCGCCGTCGCGCGGGCCAACTGGGAGCACGCCGGCTGGGGCGATGTGTCAGAGGGCATGGTCGCGGTGACGTCGGTGATGCGGGCGCATCAGATCCTGCTGGCCCGCGTCGAGACGGCGCTGCGCCCCTACGACCTGAGCTTCTCCCGCTTCGAGCTGCTGCGGCTGCTGGCGTTCAGCCGGACCGGGGCGTTGCCGATCACCAAGGCGTCGGACCGGCTGCAGGTCCACGTCACCAGCGTCACCCACGCGATCCGGCGGCTCGAGGCCGACGGGCTGGTGCAACGGGTGCCGCACCCCACCGACGGGCGGACGACGCTGGTGCGGATCACCGAACTCGGCCGCTCGACCGTCGAGGACGCCACCGTGACGCTCAACGAGCAGGTGTTCGCCGACATCGGCATGGACGCCGACGAGTCGCGCGCGCTGGTGTCGTCGATCGAGACGCTGCGGCGCAACGCCGGCGACTACTGAGCGGCGACGCCGAGCGTGCGGGAAACTGGCCAGGAACGGCTAGGTCGCGGACCCCCCGCGCAGGGTTTCGATCACCGCGCTGAAGTCCAGATCCGCGTGGTCCGCAGCGAATTTCGCGTAGATCTCCGCGGCGTGGGTGCCCAGCGGGGCGGTCGAACCGGTCGAGGCCACCGCGTCCATGGCCAGGCCCAGGTCTTTATTCATCAGCGCGGTCGCGAACCCCGGTTTGAAGTCGTTGTTGGCCGGCGAGGTGGGCACCGGTCCCGGCACCGGGCAGTTGGTGTGCACCGCCCAGCAGTTGCCGGTGGCGCCGGTGATGACGTCGAACAGTGACTGCGCCGAGAGCCCGAGGTTCTCGGCCAACACGAACGCCTCACCGATCGCGATCTGCTGCACCGCCAGCACCATGTTGTTGCACACCTTGGCGGCCTGGCCGGCGCCGGCCGCGCCGCAGTGAATGATCTTGCCCGCCATGGGCTCCAGCACCGGGCGTGCCCGCTGCAACGCCGACTCGTCGCCGCCAACCATGAACGCCAGCGTGCCGGCGACCGCACCCTTCACCCCGCCGGAGACCGGCGCGTCCAGCTGGGGCATGCCGTGCGAGCCGGCCAGAGCGTGCACCTCACGCGCATCGTTGACCGAGATGGTGGAGCTGTCGATGAACAGCGCGTCCGCCCGCGCGGCGGGCAGCACGTCGGCGTAGCAGCGCCGGACTACGTCGCCGTTGGGCAGCATGGTGATGACCACGTCGGCGTCGGTGACCGCGGCCGCGGCGCTGTCGAACACCGTGGCACCGTGGGCGGTGGCCGCTTCCTGTGCCGCGGGTACGGGGTCATACCCCCGCACGGCGTGGCCGGCGGCGACCAGGTTCGCCGACATCGGCCCACCCATGTGGCCCAGCCCCAAAAAGGCGATCGTCAGATGCTCCGTCATGGCTCTCTTTCTAGGGGTGGCTGCTAGCCCGCGCGGAATCGGGTGGCCTCGGCCCTACCGATGACCACACGCATGATTTCGTTGGTTCCTTCCAAAATTCGATGCACCCGCAGATCGCGGACGATCTTTTCCAGACCATACTCGCGCAGGTACCCGTAGCCGCCATGCAGTTGCAGGGCCTTGTCGGCGACCTCGAAGCACGCGTCGGTGACATAGCGTTTGGCCATCGCGCACAGTTCGACCTTGTCGGGGTGGTCGGCGTCGAGCGCACTCGCGGCCCGCCACAACAACATTCGCGAGGTCTCCAGGCCGGTGGCCATGTCGGCCAGGGTGAACCGGATGGTGGGCTCGTCCAGCAGCGCGGAGCCGAACGCCTGCCGGTCGCGGACGTATGCCCCCGCCGCGTCGAAGGCGGCCTGCGCGCCGCCGAGCGAGCACGCCGCGATGTTCAATCGGCCGCCGTTGAGGCCGTTCATCGCGATGCCGAAGCCGGTGCCCTCGCCCTCGGCGCCGCCGAGCATCGCATCGGCGGGAACGCGCACACCCTCGAGGATCACCTGTGCGGTGGGCTGGGCGTGCCAGCCCATCTTTTCTTCGAGCGCGCCGAAACTCAGCCCCGGACTGTCCTTTTCGACGATGAAGGTCGAGATGCCACGCGGCCCCGGTTTGTCAGGGCCGCCGGTCCTGGCCATCACGACGTAGACGTCGGACGCGCCGGCGCCGGAGATGAACTGCTTGACGCCGTCGAGCACGTAATCGCCACCCTGTTTGACGGCGCGGGTGCTCAGCGCGCTGGCATCCGATCCGGCACCGGGTTCGGTCAGGCAGTAGCTGGCGATGACGTCCATCGAGGCCAGACGCGGAATCCACGTCTTGCGCTGTTCGGTGGTGCCGAACCTGTCTATCATCCACGCGCACATGTTGTGGATCGACAGGAACGCCGCGGTGGTGGGATCCGCGATGGCCAGTTGCTCGAAGATGCGCACCCCGTCGAGGCGGCGCAGCCCGCTGCCGCCCACGTCCTCGCGGCAGTAGATGGCCGCCATCCCGAGTTCGGCGGCCTCGCGCAGCACGTCCGTCGGGAAGTGCTTGGTGGCATCCCATTCCAGGGCGTACGGAGCGATGCGCTTCTCCGCGAAGGCGGCCGCCGTCTCGACGATCACCCGTTCTTCGTGGTCGTGGTTAAACATGACGGCTAATCCATTGTGGGAATGCTGAATTCGGCACCGTCCTTGATGCCCGACGGCCAGCGCGACGTGACGGTCTTGACCTTGGTGTAGAACTGGATCGACGTCGGCCCGTGCTGGTTGAGGTCGCCGAAGCCGGAGCGCTTCCAGCCGCCGAAGGTGTGGTAGGCCACCGGAACCGGGATCGGCACGTTGACGCCGACCATGCCGACCTGCACCCGGGAGACGAAGTCGCGGGCGGCGTCGCCGTCGCGGGTGAAGACCGCCACGCCGTTGCCGTACTCGTGCTCCGAGGGCAGTCGCAGCGCCTCTTCATAGTCGTGGGCGCGCACGATGCACAGCACCGGCCCGAAGATCTCGTCGGTGTAGATCGACATGTCCGCCGTGACGTGGTCGAACAGCGTCGGGCCGATGAAGTACCCGCCCTGCAGGTTCGCGTCGTCGAATGTCAGGTCGTCGCTGGCGCGTTCGCGGCCGTCGACGACCAGTTCGGCGCCGGCGTCGACGCCCTGGGCGATGTAGTCGCGCACGCGGTTCAGGGCGGCCTCGGTGATCAGCGGGCCGTAGTCGGCCTTGGGGTCCAGGCTGTGGCCAACCCGCAGGCCGTTGATCCGCTCAACGAGCCTGGCGCGCAACCGGTCCGCGGTCTGTTCGCCGACCGGGACCGCGACGCTGATCGCCATGCAGCGCTCGCCGGCGCTGCCGTAGCCGGCGCCAATCAGCGCGTCGACGGCTTGGTCGAGGTCGGCGTCGGGCATCACGATCATGTGGTTCTTGGCGCCGCCGAAGCACTGCGACCGCTTGCCGGTGGCCGCCGCCCCGGCGTAGATGTACTGCGCGATGTCCGAGCTGCCGACGAAGCCGACCGCGTGGATGTCGGGGTGGTTCAGGATCGCGTCGACGGCCTCCTTGTCGCCGTGCACGACCTGGAACACGCCGGGCGGCAGGCCCGCCTCGAGGAATAGCTCGGCCAGCCGCAGTGGTACCGACGGATCGCGCTCACTGGGCTTGAGAATGAACGCATTTCCGCACGCCAGGGCCGGGCCGGCCTTCCACAGCGGGATCATCGCCGGGAAGTTGAACGGGGTGATGCCCGCGACCACACCCAGGGGCTGGCGCAGCGAGTAGACGTCGATGCCCGGGCCCGCGCCCTCGGTGTACTCACCCTTGAGCAGATGCGGAATGCCGATGCAGAACTCGATCACCTCGATGCCGCGCTGGACGTCGCCGCGCGAGTCGGCCAGCGTCTTGCCGTGCTCCAGGGACAGCAACTCGGCCAGCTCGTCGATGTTCGCGTTGACCAGTTCGACGAAGCGCATCAGTACCCGCGCGCGGCGCTGCGGATTCCATGCGGCCCAACCCTTTTGGGCCTCGACGGCCGCCGCCACCGCGGCGTCGATGTCCGCCTGACCGGCCATCGGCACCGTGGCCTGGACCTCGCCGGTGCTGGGGTTCAGCACGTCCGCGGTGCGGGTGGACTGGCCGGCGGTGCGCTGCCCGTCGATGAAATGCGGAATCTGTGTGGTCATGGCCATCCAAAGGTCAGTGGGGAGAACGGGAGGGGGAGATACTTGCATATCCTAGTAAATGCACTTCGGCGTTGGCAAGCGGCGCGGATGGGGAACGCCGCTTGAGTCAACTGACTGGTTGCATCACCGCCGTTGGCAATAGGCTGACCCGCCAATGCGCCGCATCCCGATTGCCCTGGTAGTGACATCCCTGCTGATCTTGTCGGGATGCGGTCCGTCGCAACTCCGCAGCGATCACGCGGCGCACGGTGTTTTCAATCCCATATTCGTCTACGTGGGGGTGAACCAGGCTTTCGCGGTCAACGCTGCGCTGGACAAGGAAGTGCTGTACACCGGCGACATTGGCCCTGGGGACTCGGCCTTCGTGACTGCCGACTCCCAATTTCTGGTCCTCCGGTCCGGGACCGGCGCCGTGTCCGCGATCAATCCGCGCACCAAGAGGATTCGGAAGATCGTCTGCGAATGTCATTCGGCCATTCCGAGGGCGGGCGAGAAAAGCGCAATCTACTGGTGGGCCCACGACGGCAGTATTGCGCGGCTCGCCCTGGACTCCCCGGACCTGAACGCGGAAACGGCGGTGCGTGTCACGCTGCCGGAACCTGTGCCGATCCCCGGTATGCGAACCTGGGCAGACCCGTGGACCGAAGTCGCCGGAGTCACCGACGACGGCTACCTGATATCCCGCTACGAGTATGACAACGGCCTGCAGTACGGGACGCCGAATGTCTTGTACTTCGTCGACAAAGCCGGAGCGGTAAAGCGCCTGGGACCGATCGACTCCAACACCGCGGTCGGGGACTTCATCGTGTCCGACGGAGGGGGTGCGATTCTGTACTCCACTGAGTTTCGCGTCGACGCTGCTTGTGACCAAGCCGTCCTGGGCGTGGTCTCGACCCGGCAGGCGGTCGCGTCGAGCATTCGCCTACCGGCGGACCCGTGCTCGAGGATCTTGAAAATGTGGAACGATCCACAGCGCGGCGGCACTCAGATATTGCTCTTGAGGAAGGCCGCGCCGACTCTGCCGGGAGATTACAGAAACCTGGTGCTGCTCAGGTACGCAAACAATGCGGTGAGCGAGACCGAGGCAATTCCGGTCGCGGGATCGGCCTCCAACGGCACGTTCACCGCCGACATCCAACCGCCGATCTGCGGCGAACTTCGCTTGCATTCTTCGGGCAAGACGGTGACTCTCACTCCCGACGCCTGCCAAGTTTTCTCCGTTCCGGCGCCCGCCGCATTCGCCTGATGCTCCGGCGCCCCCATCACCGAAACTGCGTCCAGAGCAAGCGAATCAGTCGCAACAGTGCCCTGAGCGCGGGCTCGAAGCCACGAGCGCAGGCTCGCGTGGAAGATCAAGGACGACGCGGTCAGGTTGGCCGGATCCGCCATCCAGTCGAAGACCCGCTCCGCCGATGCCGCGATCGTTCGACCCACCGCGTCGGATCGCCTTGAGAAACCGCCCGCCCGTCAGGGGCAGGTGACGTTGACCTCGAACGGCTTGTTCACCTGATTGCCGCCGTTGTCCACCCCGCTGGCGTTGCCGGTGATCGTGTAGCTCTTGCCGGTCTTGGTGGCCTTGGCGTCGTTTCCGGGCACGCCCTCGGTGAAGCTCATCACGACGCCGTCGACGGTGCCGAACCCGATGTTGTGCACCACCGAGCCATCCGGCTCCAGGCCGATGATGATGCCGGTCACCATGTCGCCGACCGCAATCGAGAACCTGCCCTGCGTCGTTTCGCACACCACCGCGCCGCTGACGGGCTGTGGTTTGCCGCCCACGACGACCTTGGTTTCGCCCGCTGCGGCGGGAGTGCCGGCCGCCGTCGCGGACGCGGAACTTGGGCTCGAACCCGCGCTCGAGGACGGCCCCGACGCATTGTTGTCCCCCGAACACCCCGCCACCCCCGCGACGATGCTCGCCGCGCCGGCGACGACCAGCAACCCACGCTTCACTAAATTCTCCCTTTGTCGGCGGATCCCGTCAGAGCAGTATGGCCGCCCTCGGCGCTATTTGCTGCCCAGACCGCCGACAAAGCTCTGCGCCTCGGCCCACGTCGGGAGCAGGCCGGCCGCGCGCACGTCGTCGAGTCCAAGCGCCGCGGCGTCGCGGTCGGACATGCTGGGCGGCGCGCCGTCGACCAGCGGCCAGTCGATTCCCAGCGTCGGGTCCGTGGCGCAGATGGTGTGCTCGCGCTGCGGGTTGTACTCCGACGAGCACAGGTACATGACCGTGGAATTGTCTTGTAGCGCAAGGAATCCGTGGGCAAGACCCTCGGAGATGTAGATCGTCCTGCGGTCGCGGTCGTCCAGCAGCACCGAGGCCCAGCGCCCGAACGTCGGTGAGCCCACCCGGATGTCGACGACGACGTCGAACACCGAGCCGGACACGCACGTCACGTACTTGGCCTGGCTGGGCGGCAGCTGCGCGAAATGCAGGCCGCGCAGCACGCCGGCCGACGACACCGAGCAGTTTGCCTGCCGGACGTCCAGGCGGTGCCCGGCGAACCCGCGGAACCCGCGGTCGGTGAGCCATTCGAAAAACAACCCGCGCGAATCGCCATGGATGGCAGGCGTGATCTCCCACGCGCCTGGGACGTCGAGTTCGCGAACCTGCATCTACTGCCCGCGTTCCTCGTAGCGCGCTTCCGCCGCGTCCTTCAACCGCCGCCACCACGCCTCGTTGGCGCGATACCAGTCGATGGTGTCGCGTAGACCCTCGTCGAAGTCGGTGTGCTTTGGCGCCCAACATAATTCGTCGTACAGCACCGACGGGTCGATGGCGTAGCGCAGGTCGTGGCCGACGCGGTCGGTCACGTGGTCGAAGTCGTCGGGGTCGCGGCCCATCATCTTCAGCACGCTGCGCAGCACGCTCAGGTTGTCCCGCTCGCCTTCGGAGCTGATCAGGTAGGTCCGGCCGATCTGACCGTCGGTGAGGATCCGCCAGACCGCGTCGTTGTGGTCGTCGACGTGGATCCAGTCGCGGACGTTGGCGCCGGTGCCGTACAGCTTGGGTCGTCGCCCGGTGAGCACGTTGGTGATCTGGCGCGGGATGAACTTCTCCACGTGCTGGTACGGGCCGTAGTTGTTGGAGCAGTTGGAGATCGTGGCCCGCACCCCGTACGACCGCACCCAGGCCCGGACCAGCATGTCGCCGGCGGCCTTGCTTGCCGAGTAGGGGCTCGACGGGTTGTAGGGCGTGGACTCGGTGAACCGCTGCGGGTCGTCGAGCTCCAGGTCGCCGTAGACCTCGTCGGTCGAGACGTGGTGCAGCCGGACGCCCTCGCGCCGCACCGCTTCCAGGATCACGAACGTGCCGATCACGTTGGTGTGTAAGAACGGCTCCGGGTCGTCCAGCGCATTGTCCACGTGGGTCTCGGCGGCGAAGTGCACCACCGCGTCGGACTCGGCGACCAGCCGCCCGACCAGCTCGGCGTCGGTGATGTCGCCCTCGATGAGCCTGATGGCGTCCTCGACACCGGCCAGCGACTCGCGCCTGCCGGCATAGGTCATGGCGTCGAGCACCGTCACCACGGCGTCGGGATGTTCACGGACGGTGCTGTGCACGAAGTTCGCGCCGATGAAACCGGCGCCCCCGGTGACCAGCAGCCGCATGGTCAGAACCCTAGAGGGCCTGCCAGTTCCGTGAGCACCGATACCAGCTTTTCGTCGCCCTCTGCGTCATGGGTGCCGCCCAGCACCTGGATCGCCACGTGGTCGGCGCCCGCCTCGAGATGCTCGCCGAGGCGCTTGGCGATGGCCTCGGGGGTGCCGTAGGCGACCACCGAGTCGATCAGCCGGTCGCTGCCCGGCTTGCGCACGTCGTCCTCGGTGAACCCCAGCCGCAGCCAGTTGTTCACGTAGTTGCGCAGCCCCAGGTAGAAGTCGACGACCTTGCGTCCCTCGGCGCGGGCGGCGTCGCGGTCGGTGGTGAGCACCACCTTGTGCTCCGGGGCCAGGAACACCGACGTGCCCACCAGTTCGCGCGCCTTCGCGGTGTGCTCCGGCGTGGTCAGATACGGGTGCGCGCCCGCGCTGCGCTCGGCCGACAGGCGCAGCACCTTCGGGCCCAGGGCGGCCAGGACCCGCCGGCTGGTCGGCACCGTCGCGATGTCGAGCTCGTCGAGGTAGGCGACCAGTGCGTCGTAGGGTTTTTGGTACTCCTGGGTGTGCTCGGCGTGTCCCACCCCGACGCCCAGCAGGAATCGCCCCGGGTAGGCGCCTTCGATCCGGTGGTAGGACTCCGCGACAGCCGCGGCCGGCGCCGTCCAGATGTTGACGATGCCGGTGGCCAGCTGCAGCGACGTGGTCTGCGCCAGCGCGGGCTCGACCCACGCCAGGTCCGCGGCCGGCGACATGCCGATCCAGGCGGCGCCGTAGCCCAGCGATTCGATCCGCGCCGCCAACTCGGGCGTGATCGAACCCAGCCAGACCCCGAATCGGCCCAGCTCTGGTTTGAGTGACACTGGTTCAGTCATCGCGGTCATCGCCCTCCCTATACCCGTTGCTCAGGACTTCAGACCCAGCGGCCCGGCCAGCTCGGCCAGCGCGGGGACCAGGTTCTCGCTCCTGGTCAGGACCTGGATCCCGACGTGGTCGGCGCCGGCGTCGAGGTGCTCCTTAAGCCGCGCCGCGATCGCGTCGACGGTGCCGTAGGCCACCATCTCGTCGACCAGGCGATCGCTGCCCGGGCGGGCCACGTCGTCGTCGGTGAAGCCCAGCCGCTTCCAGCTGTTGAGGTAGTTCGCGAGGTTGAGGTAGATGTCGAGGGCCTTGCGGCCGATCGCGCGTGCCTGCTCCGCGTCCGTCGTCAACACCACCTTGTGTTCGGGCGCCAGCAACGCCGACGGGCCCAGCAGCTCACGGGCCCGCGCGGTGTGCTCCGGAGTGGTCAAGTAGGGCAGGGCCCCGGCGCTGCGCTCGGCGGACAGCTTGAGCACCCGCGGGCCCAGCGCCGCCACCAGCCTGCGGTCGGCGGGCACGCCGTAGTCGTCGAGGCGGTCCAGGTATTCGGTCAACGCGGCCAATGCGTTCTGGGTATCGCGGTATCGCGTGATCGCCTCGGGATGGCCGACACCGATACCCAGCAGGAACCGGCCCGGGTAGGCCTTCTCGATGCGGTGGAAGGACTCGGCGACGTCCTTGGCCGGGGCCGTCCAGATGTTGACGATGCCGGTACCCAGCTGCAACGTGGTCGTCGCCGCCAGGATCGGTTCGACCCACGCCAGTTCCGCCGGTGGCGAGCCGCCCACCCAGACGGCGCCGTAACCCAGGGCCTCGATCTCCCTGGCTTGCTGGGGCGTTACGCCGCGTCCGAACGATCCGAACTTCCCGACGGAAGGGGTCGACTTGGGCTGGCTGGCTGCGGAACTTGCGTGAGCATCGGTCATGGTTGCTCCAACCCGCGAGGCGACCCGCGCTATTCCTGTCCGGGACCCGCTTCGATCGCCGGATCAATAAACAATGGATCGATGGCATTTCGTCGGCCGCGAATAGGCGTCGGGAAATTGCATCCCGCGGGTGCGAATGACCGCCCGGATACCCCGAACAAGTATTGTCAATATGTGTACCTTGGGCGGGAAGTCGGCTTCGCGGGACGGGGTGTGCGGGTCGGTTTGATGGTGCCGCCCACGCCGTACCGGGCCGAGTTGCGGGTATCCGGGTGCCCCGCCGGGGTGCGCAGAATTACCTGCCCTCCTCGTGGGTAGCGCATGATGGTGCAGAGCGGTTGCTGTGGGAGGGCTCGTTGCCAGAAGATTCGTTCGGAAACTACCAGCTGATTGAGCTGCTGGGCCGTGGCGGCATGGGCGAGGTTTGGCGTGCCCATGACACCGTCATCGACCGGATCGTCGCGATCAAGATCCTGCCGGCCGAGATTTCCAAAGACGAGGTTTTCCAGCAGCGGTTCCGTCGCGAAGCCCACGCCGCCGCGCGTTTGCGCAGTCCGCACATCGTGCCCATCCACACCCACGGCGAGATCGACGGACGGCTGTTCGTGGACATGCAGCTGGTCGAGGGCCGCGACCTGCAGTCGATCCTGGACAACGGACCCCTGGCGCCGATGCGCGCGGTCAGCATCGTCGAGCAAATCGCCAAGGCATTGAACGCCGCGCACAAGGAGGGCCTGCTCCACCGGGATGTGAAACCCTCCAACATTTTGATCGACGACGACGACTTCGCCTATCTGATCGATTTCGGAATCGCCCTGGCGATCGGCGACCGCGGATTGACGACCGTCGGCGACGTGATTGGCACTTTCCATTACATGGCCCCGGAACGGTTCAAAACCCAGGAGGCCGGCGCCCCGCCGATCGACGCCCGGTCGGATATCTACGCGCTGGCCTGTGTGCTGTACGAGTGCCTGACGGCGGAGCACGCGTTCCGCGGCGACAGCCTGGAGCAACAGATCGGCAACCACCTGGTGTCGCCGCCGCCGCGGCCGTCGGCCTCCAACCCCTCGCTGCCGCGCGGTTTCGACAACGTGATCGCCAAGGGCATGGCCAAGAAGCCCAGCGAGCGCTACGAGACCGCCGTGGAGCTGGCGCGGGCCGCCCGCAACGCCGCCACCGCGCCGGTGCAGGTGCCGCGGCCTCCGGTCCGTCGGCCCCCGCCGCCGCTGGCGCCGCCACCGCCACCCAAGCCGATCGCGCCGCCGGTCCGCGTCGACAACTACGGCTTCCGGCCGATGCCGGGTCCGGCACCGATCCCCGGGCCGGTGCCCGGCTCGGTGTCGGGATCGGTACCAATGCCGGGGCCGCCGAATGCCGCCGGTCCAAGTACCCAGCGGCAGCCGGCGATCAATCCGAACGCCCGACGGGAAGCCCTGGCCGCGCCGCCGCGGAGCACTCCGGCCCCGTCGTCGACGCCGTCCGCGCCGAAATCCGCGCCGCCGACGCCATGGTGGCGCCGCAAGAACGCCGTCATCGCCGCGGGCGTCCTGCTGACCGTTGCTGTCGTCGTCGGGGGTATCGCCCTCAGCGGCAACGGGGGTGGGCCGGCCGTACCCGAAAACCAGACGACGCTGCCCTTCAGCAACCTGCGTGGCCCGCAGGGGCTGTCGGTGGATCGTGCCGGGACGGTGTACGTCGCCGACACCGATCACCACAAGGTGTTCTCGTTGCCGCTCAACGCGCCCAAACCCGATCGACTGCCGTTCGACGACCTCAACTTCCCGACCGGGGTGACGGCGGACAGCACCGGCAACATCTACGTCAACGACTCGGGCAACAGGCGGGTGTGGCAGCTCATCGCGGGTACGAAGCAGCCCAGCGTATTGACGGCGTTCGGTGAACTCTCCAAGCCGACCGGGCTGGCCGTGGACACCGTCGGCACCGTCTACGTCACCGAGACGGGCAAGAACCGGGTGCTGGCCCTGGACAAGGGGGCGAACGCGCCGCGGGTGATCACCCAATTCACGGACCTCAAGGAGCCGAGCGGTTTGGTGGTGGGCGGGGACGGGACCATCTACGTCGCCGACGGCGGCAACCACCGGGTGCTGTCGTTCCGCCCGGGAGTCGACAGCAAACCGAAGGTCGTGCCCTTCAAGGACGTCCACGAGCCCGGCGGCCTGACCGTGGACAGCAAGGGCAACGTCTACGTGACCGACATCCAGGCCAATCGCGTTCTGAAACTTCCCGTCGGCTCGACCCAGCAGGAAGAAGTGCACTTCGGGCCCCTCGACGGTCCGTGGGGCCTGGCGGTCGACAACAACGGCAACGTGTACGTCGCGGACCGCACCGACAAGATCCTGGAGTTGAAGGCGAAATAGTCGCCTGCGACCGTCTGGTGTGCGGTTTTGCGCCGAGAACGGCGTTGCGGGTAAGGTGGGACAACGGTGCGGCCTCCCGTGCCGACTCTTGGCGTGCCTGTCCTGAGATTTTCGCGATAGCGGAATTTCCACCACCGGCTCACGTTTTAGTAGTCCGGACACATGCTGCGCCCAAGCAGGTTACTGACGAGGGATAGAAAAGGATCGCCGGAAAGTAATGGCCAAAAAGGACGGTGCCATCGAGGTCGAGGGTCGCGTGGTCGAGCCCCTGCCCAATGCCATGTTTCGCATTGAGCTCGAGAACGGCCACAAGGTGCTCGCCCACATCAGCGGCAAGATGCGGCAGCACTACATCCGCATCCTCCCCGAGGACCGGGTGGTGGTGGAGTTGTCTCCCTACGACCTGTCGCGGGGCCGCATCGTGTACCGGTACAAGTAACGAAGACTTTTAGAGAACAGGACCGAGACTGCCGTGAAGGTGAACCCGAGCGTCAAGCCGATCTGTGACAAGTGCAGGGTGATCCGTCGGCATGGGCGGGTCATGGTGATCTGCTCCGACCCGCGCCACAAGCAGCGGCAAGGCTAGCCGGGGCGGGCACGCCCGCCCGACACAACTGAATGCAGACCTCCCAGCACCACCGAGCGAATTCGTCGCTCGGACACGCCCGGACGGAGGCCGGGCCCCATGGCCGAATGTGATTTGGGCAGGGAACGGACTGGGAAAAGACCTCCGCTTGAGAAAAAGAGGAAACGCCACCTATGGCACGACTAGTAGGCGTCGATCTGCCGCGCGACAAGCGGATGGAGATCGCGCTGACCTACATCTTCGGCATCGGCCGTACCCGTTCCAACGAAATCCTGGCAGCCACCGGCATCGACAAGGACTTGCGTACCAGGGACCTGTCCGATGACCAGCTGACCCATCTGCGTGACTACATCGAAGCCAACCTCAAGGTGGAGGGTGACCTGCGCCGCGAGGTGCAGGCCGACATCCGTCGCAAGATCGAGATCGGCTGCTACCAGGGTCTGCGGCACCGCCGTGGCCTGCCGGTGCGCGGCCAGCGGACCAAGACCAATGCGCGGACCCGCAAAGGCCCCAAGCGCACCATCGCCGGCAAGAAGAAGGCCAGGTAACCGATGCCACCCGCAAAGAAAGCTGCAGCCGCGAAGAAGGGTCAGAAGACCCGGCGGCGGGAAAAGAAGAACGTCCCACACGGTGCCGCGCACATCAAGAGCACCTTCAACAACACGATCGTGACGATCACCGACCCGCAGGGCAACGTCATCGCCTGGGCGTCGTCGGGCCACGTCGGTTTCAAGGGGTCCCGCAAGTCGACCCCGTTCGCCGCGCAGCTGGCCGCCGAGAACGCGGCGCGCAAGGCGCAGGAGCACGGGGTGCGCAAGGTCGACGTGTTCGTGAAGGGCCCGGGCTCGGGCCGGGAGACCGCGATCCGGTCGCTGCAGGCCGCCGGCCTGGAGGTCGGCGCGATCTCCGACGTCACCCCCCAGCCGCACAACGGCGTCCGTCCGCCCAAGCGGCGCAGGGTTTAGGAGTAGATACAGATGGCTCGTTACACCGGACCCGTCACCCGCAAATCGCGCCGGCTGGGCACCGACCTCGTCGGTGGCGACCAGTCGTTCGAGAAGCGCCCCTACCCGCCCGGCCAGCACGGCCGCGCGCGGATCAAGGACAGCGAGTACCGCCAGCAGCTGCAGGAGAAGCAGAAGGCCCGCTTCACCTACGGCGTGATGGAGAAGCAGTTCCGCCGCTACTACGAAGAGGCCACCCGCCACTCCGGCAAGACCGGTGAAGAGCTGCTGAAGATCCTGGAAAGCCGGCTGGACAACGTCGTGTACCGCGCCGGGCTCGCGCGGACCCGCCGGATGGCCCGTCAGCTGGTCACCCACGGCCACTTCACGGTCAACGGCGTGCGCGTCGACGTCCCCAGCTACCGGGTGTCGCAGTACGACATCATCGACGTGCGGGACCAGTCGCTGAACACCGTGCCGTTCCAGATCGCCCGGGAGACGGCGGGTGACCGCCCGACGCCGAGCTGGCTGCAGGTGGTGGGGGAGCGTCAGCGCATCCTGATCCACCAGCTGCCCGAGCGCGCGCAGATCGACGTCCCGCTCACCGAGCAGCTGATCGTCGAGTACTACTCGAAGTAATCACGGTCCTCCGTCACCGCGACCGCGGCGTCGGATCACTTAGCGGCATCAAATAGCGGGTGCCGAGAAGGAGAAGAAGAAACACATGCTGATCTCTCAGCGACCCACGTTGGCCGAGGAAATCCTCACCGACAACCGCTCCCAGTTCGTCATCGAGCCGCTCGAGCCGGGATTCGGTTACACCCTGGGCAATTCGCTGCGGCGCACGCTGCTGTCGTCGATCCCCGGCGCGGCCGTCACCAGCATTCGCATCGACGGTGTGCTGCACGAATTCACCACGGTGCCCGGCGTCAAGGAGGATGTCACCGACATCATCCTGAACCTCAAGGGCCTCGTCGTGTCCTCCGAGGAGGACGAGCCGGTCACCATGTACCTGCGCAAGCAGGGTCCCGGTGAGGTCACCGCGGGCGACATCGTCCCGCCGGCCGGTGTCACCGTGCACAACCCCGGCATGCACATCGCGACGCTGAACGACAAGGGCAAGCTGGAGGTCGAGCTGGTCGTCGAGCGCGGCCGCGGCTACGTCCCGGCCGTGCAGAACCGGGCCTCGGGCGCCGAAATCGGCCGCATCCCAGTCGATTCCATCTACTCGCCGGTGCTCAAGGTCACCTACAAGGTGGACGCCACCCGTGTCGAGCAGCGCACCGACTTCGACAAGCTGATCCTCGACGTCGAGACCAAGAGCTCGATCACCCCCCGCGACGCGCTGGCTTCCGCGGGTAAGACGCTGGTCGAATTGTTCGGCCTGGCACGCGAACTCAACGTCGAGGCCGAGGGCATCGAGATCGGCCCGTCGCCGGCCGAGGCCGACCACATCGCGTCGTTCGCGCTGCCGATCGACGACCTGGACCTCACGGTGCGCTCCTACAACTGCCTCAAGCGCGAGGGTGTGCACACCGTCGGAGAGCTGGTCTCGCGCACGGAGTCCGACCTGCTCGACATTCGCAACTTCGGTCAGAAGTCCATCGACGAGGTGAAGGTCAAGCTGCACCAGCTGGGCCTGTCGCTCAAGGACAGCCCGCCGAGCTTCGACCCGTCGGAGGTCGCGGGCTACGACGTCGCCACCGGCACCTGGTCCACCGAGGGCGCCTACGACGACCAGGACTACGCCGAAACCGAACAGCTTTAACCACAATTCCGTCCCGGTCCTACCTGATACGGGGACCGGCCCCGAATAGGAGATAGTCGCAATGCCCAAGCCCACTAAGGGACCTCGTCTCGGCGGGTCGTCTTCGCACCAGAAGGCGCTTCTGGCCAACCTGGCCACGTCGCTGTTCGAGCATGAGCAGATCAAGACGACCGAGCCCAAGGCCAGGGCGCTGCGGCCCTACGCGGAGAAGCTGATCACGCACGCCAAGAAGGGCACGCTGCACAACCGGCGTGAGGTGCTCAAGAAGATCCGCGACAAGGACGTGGTGCACAAGCTGTTCGCCGAGATCGGGCCGTTCTTCGCCGATCGCAACGGCGGCTACACCCGCATCATCAAGGTCGAGGCGCGCAAGGGCGACAACGCCCCGATGGCCGTGATCCAGCTGGTGCGGGAGAAGACGGTGACGTCGGAGGCCGACCGTGCCCGCCGGGTGCAGGCCTCGAAGAAGGCCGCGCCCGTGGCGGCGGCCGCGGCGCCGCAGGCGGCGGTCGAGCCGGAGGAGGCCGTCGGCCCGACGGCGGACGAAGCCGCCGAGCCGACCGCGGAGGAGAGCACCGGCCAGACCGCTCCCGAGGCGGCGGCCGCCGCACCGCAGGCGGCTGTCGAAGAGGCGTCCGACGCCGACGAGGCCCCCGACGCCGACGAGGCCCCGAAGAATTAGTGGGGACGTCCGGCTTCGGCTTGACATCGCCTACGACGGAACCGGTTTCGCGGGCTGGGCGGCCCAGCCGGGACAGCGGACGGTCGCCGGCGTCCTCGATGACGCGCTGACGACCGTTTTCCGCACCCCGGTGCGGCTGCGGGCGGCGGGACGCACGGACGCGGGAGTGCACGCCACGGCACAGGTGGCGCACGCCGACGTGCCGGCCGACGCGTTGCCCCACGCGTATTCGCGCTCACCCCACGCCGAGGATGCGGAGTTCTCGGCGCTGCTGCGTCGTCTCGCCAGGTTTCTGCCCGCCGACGTCCGGGTGTTCCGGATCGCGCGTGCGCCGGCGGCTTTCGATGCCCGCTTTTCGGCGCTGCGGCGGCATTACGCCTACCGGCTGTCGACGGCGCCGTACGGCGTGGAGCCGCAGCGGGCACGCTACGTCACCGCCTGGCCGCGCGGACTGGACGTCGAGGCGATGAACGTCGCGTCGCGGGACCTGTTGGGACTGCACGATTTCGCCGCGTTCTGCCGGCACCGCGACGGCGCCACTACGATCCGCGAGCTGCAGCGGCTGGACTGGTCGCGCGACGGCGACCTGATCACGGCGCATGTCACCGCCGACGCGTTCTGCTGGTCGATGGTGCGATCGCTGGTCGGCGCCCTGCTCGCCGTCGGCGAGCATCGGCGCAGCGCGGCGTGGTGCCGCGAATTGCTCACCGCGACAGGCCGATCCAGCGATTTCGCGGCCGCGCCGGCGCACGGCCTGACGCTCGTCGGAGTGGACTATCCGCCCGACGACGAGCTGGAGTCGCGCAACCTGATCACCCGGGACCTGCGGTCGCGCTAGCGAGTTCTACAGCCGACCTGCGACGAAGGCGGCGGCCTGATCCACCAGGCCGGAGCCGATGTACGACGGCTGCAGGTGCGCGTTCCAATCCGTGCCGTTGCGACAGATAGGGTCACCCCTCGCGCACTGGTCGATCGTCTTGCCGGCGAAGGCGGGGGAGGGCCGCCTGGTGCCATTGCCGAACAACGCGACGGCCGCGACGTGGCCGTCGACCCCCGGCGGTATTCGACCCCAGGTCGCGACATCCGCGACCTCGGCACCGAGGGAATAGCCGCCGAGCACCTCGCGGGTGCCGGGGCAGGTCCTGGCCATGAATTGAACGTGGCCGGCCATGTCGTTAGCGCCGCTGTCGACGGTGATGTTGGCGGGGTAGTTGACGCCGTACACCCCGACCGGCAGACGCGTCTTGCCCCGCAGGGAATTGACGAAAGCGTCGCCGACCGCGCCGACGCCGGGGGGTTCCTCCCGTCCCCGGGCGAAGACGACCTCAGCGCCCGGGCACGCCGCCGCTGCCGCAGGTGGTGGAACGATCCCCAACGTCGGTGCAAGCAAAGCGACGGCCGCGAGGCGAAGCCTCATGACTCGATATTACGAGCGGTTTCGCGCAATCAAGCTGTGCGTTTTATATGCCTTTGGCTGCAGGTCAGTGCGCCTGGAGGCCGGCCCCGCGGGAGCCGACGACCGAGCCGTGCGCGACGTCCGCCGCCGGACCGGGCGACGCCGTCGGGCCGGGCGTCGGTGTCGGACCCGGCGCCGGGTAAGGGATGGGCGCCCGTGGGTCGGGGACCGGCGCCTGCGGGGAAGGGACGGGCGCCTGCGGGTAAGGGAGGGGCGCCTGCGGGGAAGGTACGGGCGCCTGCGGGTAGGGGCCGGGCGCCTGCGGGTAGGCCGGCCCGTAGCCGGGCACCTGCTGGCCGGATCCAGCCAATAGCTTGGAGGCGACGAACGCCGCGGCCTGGGTGGTGTACACGGGGACGTAGCCCTCGGTGTGCCCGCTCCACTCGTTACCCGGGCCCGCGTGGCAGATCGGATCGTTGGGGTTGCACAGGTCGATCGACTTGGAACCGAGCAGAGCGCTCTGGGTCGGCAGCGATCCGCCGGCACGGTCCGCCACGTCGCCGAAGGTCGCGACCGCCGCGACGTGGCTGGCCAGATCCGGTGTAATCGCACTGCCCCAGTTGATGCCGCCGATCGGGACGCCGGCCACGATGTCGATCACCGACGCGCCCTGCGAATAGCCGCCCAGCACAATCTTGGTGGTCGGGCACTTCTGCACCGCCTGCTTGATGCGATTGAGCGTGTCGTTGGCGCCGTCGCCACCGTGCAGCTGCAGCTTGCTCGCGGCGTAGTTGACGCCGTAGGTGTCGATGTTCAGGCCGCCGGTCTGCTGACGTAGCGAGGAGACGAAGGCGTCGCCGACGCGGCCCATGCCCGGCGGCTCGTTAGTGCCGCGGGCGAAGATCACCTCGACGTCCGGGCAGTCATCGGCCGACGCCGTGGGCAGGGTGCTGGGGACGCCGTTCGGCGCGACCAGCAGGACAGTGGCGGCGGCCAGGGCGACAGCTCCCGTGCTGGCCCAGCCACCTATACGGCGCAAATTCACGCCCAAATTTTACCCGCTACCAGGCCAGACGAAACGTCCCGAGCGTTGGCTCCGGCTTGTGCAGAACGGTCCACGCGTGGCCGTCGGGGGGCCTAGCTTTGGGCGCGTGCCGCGAAGACCGATCACCAGGCTGCACGTCAGCGGCCACCGGTTCCTACTGCGCCGCATCGAGTGCGCATTGCTGCGCCGGGATGTCGGCACCGTCAACGAACCCCTGCGCACGCGCGCAGCGTCGCTGGCGCTCGGTTGTGTCCTGGCGTCCGTCGCGGTGGCGGGATGCGGGTTGCTCGCGTTGCTGCGGCCCCAGCCGTCGCTGGATCGTGCACAGATCGCGATGGGCATGGAGTCCGGCGCGCTGTACGTGCGGGTGGGCGACACCTGGCATCCGGTGCTGAACCTGGCTTCGGCGCGGCTCATCGCGGCGACCGACGCCAACCCGCAGCCGGTGCGCGAGTCGGACCTGGCCCGCACCAAACGTGGTCCGCTGCTGGGCATTCCGGGTGCACCGCAACTGCTCGGCCACCCGCTGTCCGGTGCCGAATCGGGCTGGGCGATCTGCGACACCGGCGGCGGCGCGGCGACGACGGTTGTCGTCGGTCCGGTCGTCGGGCCGGCGCTGCGCGCCCTGACACCGGATCAGGCCATCCTGGCCGCGCCCGGCTCCGGCTCACCGGCCTACCTGCTGTACGACGGGCGACGCGCCCTGGTGGACCTCGCCGATGCCGCGGTTGTGCGCGCGCTGCGGCTGGAGGGCCGGACGCCGGTGCGGGTCGCGTCGTCGTTGCTGAACGCCGTGCCCGAGGCGCCGCCCATCACCACGCCGCGGGTGCGCTCGCGGGGCGCCCGGGGCCCGGGCGCGCTGGCCCGATTTCCCGTCGGCGGTGTGCTGCGGATCACGCGCGGCGACGGCGACGAGTACTACGTGGTGTTGGTCACAGGCGTGCAGCGGATCGGCCGGGTCGCCGCGGATCTGCTGCGGTTCAGCGACTCGCAGGGCTCCGCGGGTGTGGTCGCGGTGGCGCCCGACGTGATCCGCGCCGCCGCGGTGGCCGACGCGTTGCCGGTCACCACGTTTCCGGACCGGGCGCCGCTGGCCGTGGAGGGCGGGACCGCCATCTGCGTCACGTGGGCGCCCGGCACGCCCGGCCGACCGGGATTGCTGACCGGCGCCGGCCTGCCGGTGCCGGCGGGCCAGGCGCCGGTGCGGTTGTCGCAGGCCGACGGCGCGGGGCCGGCCCTGGACGCGGTCTACCTGCCGCCCGGGCGCAGCGCCTACGTGCGCGCGGGCGAGAAATACCTCGTCACCGACACCGGGGTGCGGTTCCCGATTCGCGACGACGGCGCGGCCCACGACCTGGGCCTGCCGCCGGCCGCGGTCCCGGCGCCGTGGCCGGTCCTGGCGGTGCTGCCGTCGGGACCGGAGCTGAGCCGGCGCGACGCGTCAGTCGCCCGCGACATCGTCGCCGCGGGACCGCCGTGACACGGCGCCGAGCGCCAGTGCGACCAGCAGCACCCCCAGGCAGATCGCCGCGCCCCGGAACGCCGCGGCCCGAGCGGAATCCGGCGGGGCGGGCGCCAGCTTGGCCGTCGGGACTCGGACCGGGTCGGGCCTCGCCGCGGGCGGCGGGACGGGGGTGCTGCTGAGCGCGGCGAGGACGTCGACCGTGCCGCTGCCGACCAGCGAGTCCCAGCCGCCGGGCGGGTGATGCGCGGTGGACTCGACGCGCTGCATCACCTGGCGGGCGGTCAGCTCGGGGAACCGGGCGCGGATCAGCGCGGCCAGGCCGCTGACCAGCGGCGCCGCGTAACTCGTGCCCGACAGCGGCGCCGAGCCGAGCGAGATCGTCCCCTCGCCGACGGCCGCCACATCCACCCACGGCCCCGGCATGGTGAACGCCGACGCCGTGCCCTCGGCGTTCACGGACCCGACGGTCAGCACGTAGTCGTCGTACCAGGCCGGGCTGACCGTAACCGTGACGGTGTCCCAGGTGGCGTCGGGCCGCTGCGGCGGGCACTGCGCGGCGCCGCCGGTATTGCCGGCCGCGGCGACGACGACCGCGTTCTTGACGTCGACCGCGTAGGCCAGCGCGGCGCCGAGAGCGCGATCATCCAAGGCCGAGGTGGCGGCGACGCACGCGACGGTCGAGATGTTGATCACCGACGCGCCGAGATCGGCGGCCGTGCGGACGGCCTTCGCCATGGTGTCGACGTCGCCGGACCCCGCGGTCGACCGGTCGAGCGGAGCGAACTTGGCGCTGGACTGCCGGATGCTGATCACGGTGGCATCGGGGGCGACGGCGGCGGCGATGCCGGCCACCATCGTGCCGTGCGCGTCGCAATCCTGGGTGCCGTCGCCGGTGGACACGTAGTCACCCCCGGCCACCAGGTTGGGTAGCCGCGGATCGCGCGCCACGCCGGTGTCGATGATCGCGATCCGCTGTCCCGCGCCGCGCGTGAGCGGCCACACCTGCGCGAGGTCGAGGCCGGCGAACTGCGCCGACGCGCCGGTCGTCTCGGTGGCGGTCGGCATCGGTGCGCACACCTCGCGCTGCACGGTAGGCCGCGGCGGCGCCGGCGGTCCCGCGCGGGGCAGCCACTTGTCGTCGACCGCGGGCGGCGAAACCGCGTGTGCCGTCGGCGCGGCGCACTGCGCCGCGAGCGCGATGCCCGCCAGTAGCCGCGCGAGGCGCCTCACGGCAGATCCAGGCCGCGAACGGCGGTGAAGACGCCGCAGACCCAGCACGCCAGCGGAGCCAGGGCCGTCAGCGTCAGGCACTCCAGCACCTCGACGCGCCGATGCGCGACGGGGGACAGCGGCCGCGCGGGAGCGACGAAACCGAGGTAGATCGCCGCCGCGGCTCCCGCTGCCGTCGCCGCCGCAATCCACGGCCCGTGTTCCGGATCCGCTGCGGCGGCCGTCAATGTCGCTCCGGCCGTGGCGATTCCGCCGACCACCAACACCAGCCTTCGGCTCCTCTCGGGATGCGCCCGCGCGCGCAGCAGGAGCAGCGCGGCAACCAGGGCGGCAAGCGTGAAGCGGCCGGCGCGCGGCGCCTCGCGGGCGAACGCGGTGACGACGGCGCCGGCGGTCGCCGACGCCGCGAACGCGGTCAGCAGGCTGGTCAGCCAGTTGTCGGCGCGGACCGCCCTGGCGCCCAGTTCGCCTGCCGCATCTGGGGATAGGCCCGCCAACGCGATCGACAGCCGCGCGGCCGCCTCCAGCAAGGCCAGCGACAGCAGCGCCGTCGCCGCTGCGACGACGTGCGGCGGCGCCTTGGCGACCGCACCGGCCAGTGCGGCGCCGGCGACCACAACCGCGAAGCACGACAGTGCCGTCAATGTGGCGACGCCGCAGCCGATTACGCGGATCCCCAGCACGCACGTGGCGGCCACCGCCATCGCGGCCAGCAGCGCGTGGGGAAAGCCCGGAGGGCCCGGGACCGCCAGCAGTCCGGCGACGGCCGCGAACCCGGCGGCGACGACGCCGAGCGCCAGCCCGGCGACCGGGTCGTGGTAGACCCGCTGCGCGAGCGCACCGCCGATCAGGGCCGCCAGGCCCGCCACCCCCGCGATCAGTGCCGTGCCAGCCAGGTTGGCGCCCGGCGCATTTCGGGCCAGCGCCAGGCACCCGACGCCGGTGCTGCCGCACGCCGCCACCGCGCCGGTGAGCCGCGTCGCGCGCCGGTTCCACACCGGGGTGCCGGTATCGAGGGTGACCGCGACTGCCTCGGCGACGTCGTCGCAGCGGGGCCCGGGCACGTCGGCGGCGGAGCGGGTCAACAGCAGGACGGCGCCGTCGCGGACATCGTGTTGCGCCAGCGTCGTCGAGGCTGGAAACGCGGCGGCGCCGGGCCGCGACAGTTGGTAGCGCCCGGGCGCTTCGGGGAGCTGCACTTCGAGGATTTCGATCATCGACGGGATCAGCGTGGCGATGGGCACCGCGGCGGGCAGGGACAGGTCGACGACGGCGGCGCCCGAATGGACGCAGACGCGGCGCAGCCCCGCATCGGTTGTGGACGACATTGGGCGCACGGTAATCGGACTGCGGGGGAGCGGTGTGCGTCGATCCACAGGTGACTTGCGGTGCCTCCCGGCGTCACTTAGCGTCCCCACACTGTCAAGAAAGGGCAGGTATGACAAGCAGTTTCACGCCGGCGGTGCGGCGGCCGTCCCCGGTGCCGGGCGGGGCCGACGTCGCGATCGCCGCGCCGCCGGAGGTCGCGCGGCCCACGGCGTCGGGCCTGCTCGTCCGGCTGTTGCCCGCCGTGATGGCGGTCGCGAGCCTGGGTGTGATGGTGGCGTCGGCCTCCTCGGGGGCGGCACTTGCGCGTAACCCCACCTTCCTGGCGCTGCCGCTGCTGATGCTGATTTCGGTGCTGGCGACGGCCGTTGCGGGGCGTGGCCGCGGGGCGGGTAGGGGGATCGACGCCGATCGGGCCGACTACCTCGGCTACCTCAGTGGATTGCGTCGCACGGTGACCGAAACGGCTGCGGCACAGCGCGCGTCGCTGCGCCGTGACCATCCGGATCCGGATACGTTGTGGACGCTGATCGGCGGCCCGCGGATGTGGGAGCGGCGCGCCGCCGACCACGATTTCTGCCTGGTCCGCGTCGGCATCGGAACCGGCCCGCTCGCAACGCGTTTGGTGGCACCGGATACCCGGCCCGCGGAGCGGTCGGATCCGGTCACCGACACCGCGCTGCGCCGGTTTCTGGGCGCCCACTCCCAAATCGCCGACGCGCCGGTAGCGGTGGCGCTGCGCGCGGGCACGGCGGTCACGATCGACGGTGATCCGGGGCGGGCGCGCGCCTTTTTGCGGGCGATGATCTGCCAGCTGGCGGTGCTGCACGCCCCGGATCAGCTGCTGATCGTCGGCGCGATCGCCGACCGGTGGCGTGCGGAGTGGGATTGGCTGAAATGGTTGCCGCACAACCAGCATCCGCACGCGGCCGACGCCCTCGGGTCGGTCCGGCTGCGCTATCCCACGCGGGCGGCGGCCGAAGCGGCGGTGGCCGGCTGCGGGCGGCACGTCGTGCTCGTCTGCGACCTCGACGAGCCTGCGCGCGCTTTCGAGTGCGCGAGCGTCCTCGCGGTGGGCACCGGCGGCGACGCGGCATCCCTGACGGTCCGGTGTCCCGCCGTCGTCGCGGGCCTGTCCTGCCCCGACCAGCTCGACCTCGTCGACGCGCTGGCCTGTGCCAGGCGGTTGGCGGCCTACCGGGTGGGCGTCCCGGGTCGTCGCGAGGGGGGCGCGGGCTGGCCGGATCTGGTCGGTGTCGACGTCGGCTCCTTCGAACCGAGTGCGCTGTGGCGCGGTCAGGACCATCGCGACCGGCTCCGCGTCCCCATCGGCACCACCCCCGACGGCGCGCCGCTGGAGTTGGACATCAAGGAACCCGCGGAAAACGGCATGGGCCCGCACGGGCTCTGCATTGGCGCCACGGGGTCGGGCAAATCGGAGCTGCTGCGGACCGTCGCGCTGGGCATGATGGCGCGGAACTCGCCGGCGGTGCTCAACCTGCTGCTGATCGACTTCAAAGGCGGCGCAACATTTCTCGACCTGGCCGACGCTCCGCACGTCGCCGCGGTGATCACCAACCTGGCCGAGGAGGCGCACCTGGTGGCCCGCATGCGCGACGCGTTGGCCGGCGAGATGAACCGCCGCCAACAGCTGCTGCGGGCGGCGGGCAACTTCGTCGGTGTCGCGGCGTACGAGGACGCGCGGCGGGCCGGCGCCCGCTTGGCCCCGCTGCCGACGCTGTTCATCATCGTCGACGAGTTTTCCGAGTTGCTCAGCCAGCATCCCGATTTCGCCGATATGTTCGTGGCGATCGGGCGGCTCGGGCGGTCGCTCGGCATGCACCTGCTGCTGGCCAGTCAGCGGCTCGACGAGGGCCGGCTGCGCGGGCTGGAGGCCCACCTGTCGTATCGGGTGTGCCTGAAAACGCTGTCCGCGAGCGACTCCCGGGCGGTACTGGGGACGCTCGACGCGCAACAGCTGCCCAACACCCCGGGCGCGGGTCTGCTGCGGACGCCGGGCGGCGAGTTGATCCGCTTCCACACCGCATTCGTGTCGGGACCGGCTCCGGCACACGCCGAACCGGTCGGCGCCGCCCCGTCGGTGCGGGTGTTCACGGCGGACCCCGTGGGCGGCGTCGCGCTCCAGCGCGGCGGGACGCGCCCCGTCCTGCGGGAGGTGCTGGAGCGCCTGCGGGGGCATGGGCCGGCCGCGCATCCCGTGTGGTTGCCGCCGCTGGACGCCGCACCCGCGCTGGACAGCGTGCTCCGCGACGCCGGTCCGGGGCGTGGCGCCCTGACGGTGCCGATCGGTGTCGTCGACCGGCCCTTCGAGCAGCGCCGGACACCGCTACTGGTCGACTTGTCCGGCGCCGCGGGCAATGTCGCGGTCGTCGGCGCTCCGCGGTCCGGCAAGTCGACCGCGCTGTGCACGCTGATCACCGCGCTGGCCGCCACCCACGACGCGGGTCGGGTGCAGTTCTACTGCCTGGACTTCGGCGGCGGATCGCTGGCGTCCCTGCGCGCCCTGCCGCACGTGGGTGACGTCGCCGGCAGGGGCGATCCGCGACTCGTCGAGCGCATGGTCGACGAACTCTTGGCGCTGGTCCGATCCCGGGAGGCTGCGGCGTGCCGGCGCCCAGATGTGTTCCTGGTGATCGACGGCTGGGCGGGCTTGCGCCACGAGTTCGAGTGGCTGGAGGCACCGATCACCGCCCTTGCCGGCCAAGGGCTTTCGTTCGGCGTGCACGTAGCGGTGTCCGCATCGCGCTGGGCCGAGATCAGACCGTCGCTGCGGGACCAACTCGGCACCCGCATCGAGCTGCGCCTCGGCGATCCCGCCGAGTCCGAGGTGGATCGCAAACGGGCCCAGCAGGTACCCCACGACCGCCCGGGCCGCGGCCTTTCCCGCGACGGACAACACGCGCTGATCGCGCTGCCCGCCGACGTGGCACGGTACCAGGACGGCGGGGCTGGTGCGCCCCCGATCCCGCTGCTGCCCAATCGGATCGACCACGACGCCGTCGTCCGGAGCGCGGGTGACCGACTCGGGTCGAGCATCCTGCTCGGCATCGACGAGCGCCGACTGCAACCCGTCACGGTCGATTTCGACCACAGCCCGCACCTGCTGATCCTCGGCGACAACGAATGCGGGAAAACCAGCGCGCTGCGCCTGCTGTGCCGCGAGATAGTTCGGACCAGGACCGCCGCGCAGGCGCAGCTTTTGATCGTCGACTATCGCCGCGCGCTGCTCGGCGTCGTCCGGTCGCAACACCTTGGCTGCTATGCACCGTCGCCGGCCGCGGTCAACGCGAGCCTGCCGGGCATGCTCGAGTCGCTGCAAGGCCGGATGCCGCCGTCGGACCTGAGCCACGCGCAACTGCTGACCCGGTCGTGGTGGTCCGGGCCGGACATCTACGTCGTGGTCGACGACTACGACCTCGTGGCGGCCCCGGCGTCCGCCAATCCGCTGTTGGCATTGCTCCAATACCTGCCCTACGCAACCGATCTCGGCCTGCACCTAGTCGTTGCACGGCGCAGCGGCGGAGTTGCGCGCGCCCTGTTCGAGCCGCTGCTCGCAGGCCTGCGCGACCTCGGCTGCCAGCAGCTGATGATGAGCGGCAGCCCGGACGAGGGGCCCGCGCCGGGATTCGCCCGTCCGGCGTCGCTGCCGCCCGGCCGTGGTGTGCTGATCACCCGGCCCGGCGACGAACGGCTGGTGCAGGTGGCCTGGAGCCCGCGCCGATGAGCGGGCACCGCACGGTGGTCGAGACCGGTCCGGGCGTCGTCCGCCGGTTGTGCTGCGGCGCAAAGGTAGCCACCGCGGACGCGGCGCTGAGCGCGATCGACGACCCGGTGGCGCTGGTCGACGGCCGCCCGGTTCGCGTCGACTCGCTGTGGCGTTCGGTGTTGCGGTCGGTGCGCTGTGGCGACTCGGACGGCGCGGTCGTCGTGCACCCGTCGTGGTGGTCGGCCTCGCGGGTCGGCGTGGTCGCCGCGGCGGCGCGAACCCTGTTCGAGGAACCGGAAAGCGTCGTGCTGCGCCCGCGCTCGTGGCTGCTGGCACACGCCGCGCCGGACGGGGCCGTGATCGTCGAGATCGCCGAGCGGCTGGTGGCGATCGGCGAGGGGCAGGCCTTGGCAGCGGTACCCCGCCGGATTGACGAGGGCATGGCCGAGCAAGTCGCGGCAGTCATGGCAGCGGTGTCCTCGCCGGTGGTCCTGATCGACGGGCCGGGCGCGGTCGCCGGGGCGCCGGCGCTGGCGACGGCCATCGCTGCGGCCGTTCGGGCCGCCGGCCGGAAGGTGGTGCACGTCGACGACGCCCAGCTGCCGCGACTGGCCCGGCTGGCCGCGGCGACCCCGCCGCGCGAGCCCGCCGAGCCGTCCGACGCACGCTTTCCCGGGCGCGTCCGGGCGATGGTCGGTCTGGGGACCGTCGGTGCCGCCGGTGCCGCCGTCACGGTGCTGAGCCTGGCGGCGCCGGCGCCGGTGAGTCGGCACGAAGGGGTCCCGGCGGGCACGACGTATCTGGTGGAGGGCCGGGTGGCGCTGTCCGTGCCGGCGGGGTGGTCCACCCAGCGGGTGATCGCCGGACCCGGCTCGGCGCGGGTACAGGTCACCTCGCCGACCGATCCGGAGGTGGCGTTGCACGTGACGCAATCGCCGGTGCCCGGTGAGACGCTGGCGCGCGCCGGCGAGCGGCTGAGGCAGGCGATCGACGCGGAGCCGGCGGGCGTGTTCGTCGACTTCAACCCCGCCGGATCCAGCTCCGGCCGGCCCGCGGTGACCTACCGGGAGGTGCGTGCCGCGCATCACGTGCGGTGGGCGGTGGTGCTGGACGGGCAGGTGCGCATCAGCGTCGGATGCCAGAGCAGGCCCGGCCGAGAGGACGCCGTGCGCGGGGTCTGCGACGAGGCCGTGCGGTCAGCGCACGCGGTCGGATAACTCGATGGAACCGAATCGGGCCCGCGGCCGTCGTACCTGCGATCGAGAGGAGAACGTGTGACAAGCAACGCGCTGAGCGCCGACTTCGACCTGATGAGGGCGGTCGCGGGGACAACGGACGCCCGCAACGAAGAAATTCGGGCGATGCTGCAGGCATTCATCGGCCGGATGAGCTCAGTGCCGCCCTCGGTGTGGGGCGGGCCGGCGGCCGTCCGCTTCAAGGACGTCGTGGACCGATGGAACGTCGAGTCGACGCGGCTCTACCACGTGCTGCACTCGATCGCCGAGACCATCCGCTACAACGAGGCCACGCTGCGTGAGGCCGGCCAGCAGCATGCCCAGCACATCGCCGCCGCCGGCGCGGACCTGTGATCGGGGGATGACCGTGGACCCGCTGCTGTCGTACAACTTCGGCGAAATCGAATACTCCGTCCGTCAGGAGATCCACCACACCGCGGCCCGCTTCAATGCGGCGCTGCAGGAGTTGCGCTCCCAGATCGCGCCGCTGCAGCAGCACTGGACTCGGGAGGCCGCGGCCGCATACCAGGTGGAGCAGCTCAGCTGGCACCAGGCGGCCACGGCGCTCAACGGGATCCTGCTCGACCTCGGCAACGCGGTCCGCGACGGCGCCGACGAGGTGGCGGACGCCGACCGGCGGGCGGCGGGCAGCTGGACGCGCTGAGACTGCCAAGACCCCTGTGGGTCCCGGCGGAGGAGAGCCGCCGGGGCCCACAGTGACTTATCAGCGCGGGAGGATTTTTGACCTGCGGGGATGCGCCTCGGTAAGCTGCTCCGTTGGCGTGCGGGTACGCGGGGCCTCGGGTCAATGTCGGTCGCCGAGACCAGCCCCACCGCCAACGCCTGACCGGCCCCCGGCGAGCACCGGGATCCACTCGAGGGAAAAGAAGGTAAGCGCTGTGCCTACATACGCGCCCAAGGCGGGTGACACCACGCGGTCGTGGTACGTCATCGACGCCACGGACGTGGTGCTTGGCCGTCTTGCCGTCGCGGCAGCCAACCTGCTGCGTGGCAAGCACAAGCCGACGTTCGCGCCCAATGTCGACGGTGGTGACTTCGTCATCGTCGTCAACGCCGACAAGGTCGCCATCAGTGGCGACAAACTGCAGAGCAAGATGGCCTACAGCCACTCGGGTTATCCCGGCGGCCTGCACAAACGCACGATCGGCGAGCTGATGCAAAAGCACCCCGACCGCGTCGTGGAGAAGGCGATCGTCGGCATGCTGCCCAAGAACAAGCTCAGCCGCCAGATCCAGCGCAAGCTTCGCGTCTATGCCGGCCCGGAGCACCCCCACACCGCGCAGCAGCCGGTTCCGTACGAGATCAAGCAGGTGGCCCAGTGACCGAGACAACCGAAGTGGTGGAAGTCGCGGAGGTCTCAGCCGAGGCTCCTGCCGCCAAGCCCGCCGAGTCGTTCGTGTTCGAGCGCCCCATTCAGACCGTCGGCCGCCGCAAGGAGGCCGTGGTGCGGGTGCGTCTGGTGCCCGGCACCGGCCAGTTCAACCTCAACGGCCGCAGCCTCGAGGACTACTTCCCGAACAAGGTGCACCAGCAGCTGATCAAGGCCCCGCTGGTGACCGTCGACCGGGTGGAAAGCTTCGACATCTTCGCGCTGCTGCACGGCGGCGGCCCGTCCGGTCAGGCCGGCGCGCTGCGACTGGGCATCGCGCGGGCGCTGATCGTGGCGTCGCCGGAGGACCGGCCCGCACTGAAGAAGGCCGGCTTCCTTACCCGTGACCCGCGTGCCACCGAGCGCAAGAAGTACGGGCTGAAGAAGGCCCGCAAGGCGCCTCAGTACAGCAAGCGCTGATCAACGACCACTTTCTGGCCGCAACCGTGCATCGGTTCGGCGTGTCTGCGCACAAACCTGCACGGTTTCGGTCAGAAATGAGTGGGCACAGTACGGCGTAGTAGGTCTTGGTAGGTGCGAGGCCCGCAATTGTGAGAGGTTAGTTCGCATGGGTCGACTATTCGGCACCGACGGTGTTCGCGGCGTCGCCAATCGTGAGTTGACCGCCGAGCTGGCGCTGGCGCTGGGCGCGGCGGCCGCTCGGCGCCTCGCGAGCTCGGGAGAGCCCGGCCGGCGGGTCGCCGTCGTGGGCCGCGATCCACGGGCCAGCGGCGAGATGCTGGAAGCCGCCGTGATCGCCGGCCTGACCAGCCAGGGTGTCGACGCGCTGCGGGTGGGGGTCCTGCCCACCCCGGCGGTGGCCTACCTGACCGGCGCCTATGACGCCGACTTCGGCGTGATGATCTCGGCGTCGCACAATCCGATGCCCGACAACGGCATCAAGATCTTCGGTCCCGGCGGCCACAAGCTGGACGACGAGACCGAGGACCAGATCGAGGACTTGGTCGCCGCCGGTCCCGGCCTGCGGCCAGTGGGCGCGGGTATCGGCCGGGTCGTCGACGCCGACGACGCGATGGACCGCTACCTGCGGCAAGTAAGTAAGGCCGCCACCGTCCGGCTCGACGGCCTGACTGTCGTCGTCGACTGTGCTCACGGCGCGGCGTCGTCCGCGGCACCGCGTGCCTACCGTGCGGCGGGCGCCCGAGTCATCGCGATCAACGCCGACCCCAACGGGCTGAACATCAACGACGCGTGCGGGTCGACGCACCTGGAGTCGCTGCGGTCCGCGGTGATCGCCCACCGCGCGGATCTGGGCCTGGCCCACGACGGGGACGCCGACCGGTGCCTGGCCGTCGACGCGACCGGTGAACTGGTCGACGGCGACGCCATCATGGTGGTGTTGGCGCTGGCGATGCGGGATGCGGGCGAACTGGCGTCGGACACCCTGGTGGCCACCGTGATGAGCAACCTGGGCCTGCACCTGGCCATGCGGTCGGCCGGCGTCGCGGTGCGCACGACCGCCGTCGGCGACCGCTATGTCTTGGAAGAGCTGCGCGCCGGCGACTTCAGCCTGGGCGGCGAGCAGTCCGGCCACATCGTGATGCCCGCGCTGGGCTCCACCGGCGACGGCATCGTCACGGGCCTGCGGCTGATGACGCGCATGGCGCAGACCGACCTGTCGCTGGCCGACCTGGCATCCGCGATGAAGACGCTGCCGCAGGTCCTGATCAACGTCACGGTGGCCGACAAGGCGACCGCCGCAGCGGCGCCCGCGGTGCAGACCGCCGTCGCCGAGGCCGAGGCCGAGCTGGGCGACACCGGGCGAATCCTGTTGCGCCCCTCCGGAACTGAGCCGATGATCCGGGTCATGGTGGAAGCGGCCGAAGAGGACGTCGCGCAGAGTCTGGCCAGCCGAGTCGCCGACGCGGTGAGCGCGCAGCGCTAATCCGCCAAGCATGGAACCCCGCCGCGGGCTTCGGCGTCGGATTAGACATGAGATCCGTTGACACCACCGTGGTCGACCGGGCGGCTGTGCGCGCCGCCGCCGACCGATTCAGCGCTGCCGCCGACCTTATCGACGACGCCGTCCACGACCACCTGGCGAGGCTGACCTTCGGCGCGTCCAGCGCGGGCCGCGCGCATGCCTCGCGGGGCGACGCGGTGCGCGCCGGGGTGCAGCGGCTCGCCGCCGAGTTGTCGCAATGGTCGCGAGCCGCCGGCGAGATCGCCGTCGCCCTGCGGGTCGGCGCCGACCGTTACGCCGATGCCGAACTGTATGCCTCGGCCCGGATCACCTGATCATGGCTGAGCGGTTGGACGTCGCCGGGCGCCTCGCCGAGGGCTGGCCCGCCGTCGAGCACACGCAGCGTTATGTGGACGCTTGCCATTTGCTGGGCTATCAGCATCCCGACCTGACCGCCCGTCCCGCGCAGGTACGCGACTGGTACGACAGCGAGGACGGCCTGGACCTGCTCGCGCTCGATCGCGACTGCGCGGAGCTGCGGGCCGCCGCGGCGGCGGTCGCCGAGGCGTCGCAGCTGCAGCGCGCCCAGATCGCCGCGCTGGACGCGGCCTGGACGGGGCTGGGCGCGGAGGCCGCGATCGGGTTTCTGCAACGGCACTGCGACGCGGCGAACACCCTGGCCGCCGAAGTTCGTGCGGCCGCGCAGCGGTGCGAGTCGCTGCGCGACAACCTGTGGCGGCTGGTCGACGGAAAGGTTGCGACGGCTATCGACGTCGACGACCGCACCCGAGCGCAGCGTCCGGCCTGGCTGGCTGCGGCCGATGCAGTCAGCGGCGGGCCGGCGGGCCGCGCGCCGGCCGGCGAGGTGATACTTGGGCAGGTAAAACCGCACGTGGACAACGACATTCGCATCGAGTGGTTGACCGCGATGCGGTCGGCGCAGGCCGGTGTCGCCGCGGCGTACGACATGGTGGTCGATCGGTTCGCCGCTGCCCCGGCGGTATCTTTCGAGATTCCCGGCGACCTCGCACCGGGCGGACAGCCGTTGCGGGCCGCCCCGCCGCCCGCCCCGATGGCACCCGCCGCCTCGGCCGGGCTCGCGCCGGTCGCGCCGGTCGCCGCTGTGCCAGCCGTCGCGCCGGCTCCCGCGGCGGCGGCTGCCCCGGATCCCGTGCCGGGCCTGCCTGCCGGCGGTGGGCTGGGCGTGCCGGGCAGCGGGCTCGAGGGACTCGGTGGGCTCGGTGGATCCGACGGGCTCGGCGGGGTCGGTGGACTCAGCGGGCTCAGTGGGCTGGCCAACCGCATCGTGCAGGCGATGGGCGGGCTGCTGGGCTCGTCGGCCGACGGGCTTCCCGACGAGTCGACGTTCGAGCAGGGCGTCGACCGCGAGCCCGACGGTGAAGGCCCCGACGAGGGTGAGGACGAGCCTCCCGAACACGCCGCGAAGGCCGAGCCGCCGGACGCGGCGCCGGGTGCGGCGGTGACGCCGGTGGACGCACCGCCGGCGGCCGACCCGCCACGGCCCGCGGTGCCGGTCGCCGCACCGGATGCGCCCGCCCCGACCGGGGTGTCGCCGCCCGTGCAGGGGCCACCGCCGCGGCCGGGAGGAGGGTCGACGCCCTGCGAGATCGCCGCCGACGAACTGCCGCAGGCGGGATAGCGATGGCCTTAAGCGCCAGCCAGCTCCAACAGCTGTTCGACGTAGCGCACGGACTCGGCGGGATCGGTGGATACCGGCCTGACCAGCAGCGTGGTGACCCCGGCCGCCGCGAAGGCGGCCAGCCGTTCGGCAACGTACCCGCGCGGGCCGATCAGCGAGATTCCGCGCGCCAACTCGTCGGGCACCGCGTCGATGGCCTCCCGCTTGTGGCCGGCCAGGTAGAGCTCCTGGATCCGGTCGGCGATCTCGCCGAACCCGTAGCGGGTCGCCAGGTCGTGATAGAAGTTGCGGCCTTTGGCGCCCATCCCGCCGATGTAGAGACCCAGCGTCGGCTTCGTCGCGGCCAGTCGGTCGTCGACGTCGTCGCCGATCGCCAGCGACGTGCCCACCATCACGTCCAGCGGTCCCAAGCCGGGATCCCGCTTGGCGGCCCCGGCGGCCAACGCATCACCCCACACCAGGTGCGCTTTGTCCGGATAGTAGAAGGCGGGCTGCCAGCCTTCGGCGATCTCGGCGGTAAGCTCCACGTTCTTGGGACCCAGCGCGGCGATGGAGATCGGAATGCGTTCGCGCACGGGGTGGTTGATCAGTCGCAGCGACTTGCCCAGGCCGGTTCCCCGGTCCGCGGGCAGCGGCACCTGATAGTGCTTTCCGGCGTATTGCACCCGCTCCCGACGCCACACCTGGCGGCAGATGTCCACGACCTCGCGGGTGCGGCCCAGCGGCGCGTCGAACTCGACGCCGTGGAACCCCTCGATCACCTGCGGCCCGGAGGTGCCGATTCCGAGGTTAAATCGCCCGCCGGACACGTAGTCCAGCCCCGCCGCCGACATGGCCAGCAGCGACGGGGTGCGGATGTAGATGGGAATCACGCCCGAGGCCAGCTGGACGGTGGTTGTCTTGGCGGCGAGATACCCGAGCTGGCTGATCGCGTCGTAGGCGTACGCCTCGGCCACCACCACCATGTCGACGCCCGACTTCTCGAGTTCGACGACGGTGTCCACGGCCTCGTGAAACCCGCCCGAATAGTCCAACGCGATCCCGATTCGCATCAACGATGCTTACCACAGCGGCGCCACCGGACCGCGTCGTCACTTCAGCAGCGCGACGATCTTCTCCTCGGGCGTGATGACGGGGGCCTCGGGGTCGATCGGGGTGGTCTTGGGCAGCTCCACGTCGGGGTCGGCGAAGTCGCGATACGTCTTGTCGCCGCCCAGTGTGAACAGCAGGTACCCGGTCAGCAGCGCCCGCACCGCCTTCTGCGTGCCGCGGTGGGACCCGGGCAGCCCGACAACGGTCGTCAGTCGGCGGCCCTCGGCCAAACCGCGGGCCTCGGCCTTGCTAACGATGCGCAGCATGGACGGCTGCCAGGCCGCGGCCAGGCTGAGAGCATTCGAGTTCAGCGTCTTCGGATCGTCCGGGGCGGTCAGGATCAGGCCCGGGACCCGCAGCGACCTGGCCGGTTGCTCGGCGGGCGGACTGGTGACGGTCGGGAACACCGCCGCCACCGCCGCGGGCTTGGCGGGCATCCCGGCCGCGGCGAACACGGCGGCCGAACCGCCGAAGCCGTGACCCGCCAGACCGAGCTTCGCGGGGTGCACGCTGATCTTGCCGGGACCCAGCCGCACACCGGCCACGATGTCGAGGGCCGTACCCAGGTCGAACGCGAGGTTGAGCACCGACGGCGCCAGGCCGCGCTGGGTCTCGGGCGCGCCGGCCACGATGCCCCAGGAGGCCAGATGCTCTAGCAGACCCGAATAGCGGGCCGCCGGGGTGAGCCAGTCGTGGCCGAAGGCGATGCCGGGCAGATTCAGCCCGGCCTCCGGCGTGTACACCACCCCGGGCAGGCCGGCAAACGCCAGGTCACCACGCAGAACCCGGTGCGGGCCACGACGACTGAGGGCGGCGACGAGCTTGCGGATGCGGGGCACGCGTCGACGTTAGCCCGCCGTCACTGGCCCCGGCCAGGCGGATTGGTCCACTGCGTCCAGTTGGACCCGTCCCAGTAGCGCTGGCCCGTGCCCGAGGGGCTGGGGTACCAGCCGGGGGGCGGCGCCTGCGGGCGCGATTGCGGCGCTGAGGCCGGCTGGCTGGCGGGCTGGGGCGGGAAAGCGGGCTGGCCGGCGGGCTGCGGCGGGAAAGCGGGCTGGACATAGCCGTCCTGCTGCGCCATCGTCCGCACCTTTCGGATGGAGCTCATGTTGGAGAACAGCGCGATCCAGTTCATGACGAGTAAGGAAGCCATGCTCCACCAGCCCGCGGCCAGGTTGTGCGTCTGGGCAGCCTTATACGCCCTTTCGCAGTCCTGCAGGGTGCCGGTGACGCCGACAGTCTGCTGGTGCCAGAAGATGAGCGCCCCGGTGTGCTTGATCAGCCGGATGTAATACAGGCCGCGCAGGTCCTGCTGGCCGGGATAGCCGGGTTGATAGGGGTTGGCCGGGGGATAGGCATTGGACAAGGCGGGCCTTTCACGCTGGTGGGGCAGCTAAACGATACCGACCGTCCAGGTCCAATGCCGCGCCCAAGAAGAAACGGGGGCCGGTTACCCGGCCCCCGCTCCGGCGTGCGGCAGTCTCCGCTTATGCGGTGACCTCGATCACACCGACGCGCCAAAGCACCGCGTAGAAGTGTCGCAACGGAATGCTGAGCACCCGGGCGGCCGCGTCGACCATCGGGTCGCCACCGCCGATCGGCTGGGCGGCGCGCTTGCCGGCCGGCCTGGGGGCGGACGCCAGCTTCAGCCGCGGCGCGGCGGGGGCTGCGGGGGTGACGGGGGTGACGAGCTCGTCGATGGCGTCGTGCATAACTGCGGTCATGATTTTCCTCCTGGAAGTTGGCGCGTTGGCAGCCGGATTTAAAGTTCGGCAAATTAATCGATCCGCTGCCCGCGCATCGAATTGCTATTGATTTGCTTAGGTTTGCTTCGCGGCATACATTGTCGCGTTACCTTCTGTATACATTTGCGAGGCCTGGAATTATTTTTCTCGTAAGAATCCGGCGCTCATTGGGTGGAGCGATACCGTTGATTCTTCGAGCCAATTGGCGGCAGAGAACAGGTATGCGGTTGTGCAGCTTGCGCCAGCCGTCAGCGAAGTCGTTGTTCCACAGCATGATTCGCCCGTGACAGTGGCTTCAAGACATTGCTCAGTCGCGATCAGGCGGGGGTCAAGACGTTGTCCTTTCCGCTGGCCCCAGTGCCGTCTTCCTGGTGGGGCGGCTCGCGGATAAGGCGCCACCCGGTGCGCGCATATCGCGGTTCACATTACCCCTCGGTGGTTGCCAGCATTGCCTACATCCCCGAGTTTAAAGCGCCCGTCTGGGCCACCCAATGACCCCGCCGAAAACGTCACAAATACATCAGGTAAATAGCTTTTCCGTCATTAGGAGATTCATATGAATCGCAATGCGGCAGTGCCGCGCCGGTCGTCGTCCGTGCTTTGCTGGAGGATCGTGCCTGCCGATGCGGCCAGCCCGCCGGCCACGCTGTGAGACTGTCCCGCGGCCATCGCTGCACTACCCTGGTCTGCTATGTGCGGAATCGTCGGCTACGTCGGGCAGCGTCCTGCCTGCCAGGTCGTCATGGATGCGCTGGCCCGGATGGAGTACCGGGGCTACGACTCGTCGGGCATCGCTTTGGTCGGCGGCGCAGGCGCTGCCACGCTCACGGTGCAGCGTCGGGCCGGCCGGCTGGCCAATCTGGAGGCGGCCGTGGCCGACGTGGCCGCGACGTCCCCCGCGTCGCTGAGCGGCACCACCGGCGTCGGCCACACCCGGTGGGCCACCCACGGCCGCCCCACCGACCGCAACGCGCATCCGCACCGCGACGCGGCGGGCAAAATCGCCGTCGTCCACAACGGCATCATCGAGAACTTCGCGACCCTGCGCCACGAGCTGGAGACGGCCGGCGTGGAGTTCGCCAGCGACACCGACACCGAGGTCGCAGTGCACCTGGTGGCCCACGAGTACCACCACGGCGAGACGGCCGGGGATTTCGTCGGGTCGGTGCTGGCCGCGCTGCGCCGGCTGGAGGGGCACTTCACCCTGGTGTTCGCCAACGCCGACGACCCCGGCACCATCGTCGCCGCCCGCCGGTCGACCCCGCTGGTGGTCGGCATCGGCGACGGCGAGATGTTCGTCGGCTCCGACGTCGCCGCGTTCATCGAGCACACCCGCGAGGCCGTCGAGCTGGGCCAGGATCACGCCGTGGTGATCACCGCCGACGGCTACCGCATCACCGACTTCGACGGCAATGACGACACCGAGAATGCTCGAGAGTTCCATATCGACTGGGACCTGGCCGCCGCCGAAAAGGGCGGTTACGAGTACTTCATGCTCAAGGAGATCGCCGAGCAGCCCACCGCGGTGGCCGAGACCCTGCTCGGACACTTCGTCGACGGCCGGATCGTGCTCGACGAGCAGCGGCTGTCCGACCAGGAGCTGCGCGAGATCGACAAGGTGTTCGTGGTCGCCTGCGGGACCGCCTACCACTCGGGGATGCTCGCGAAGTACGCCATCGAACACTGGACGCGGCTGCCGGTGGAGGTGGAACTGGCCAGCGAGTTCCGCTACCGCGACCCGGTGCTGGACCGCAGCACGCTGGTGGTGGCCATCTCGCAGTCCGGCGAGACCGCCGACACCCTGGAGGCCGTCCGGCACGCCAAGGAACAGAAGGCCAAGGTGCTGGCGATCTGCAACACCAACGGCTCGCAGATCCCGCGGGAGTGCGACGCGGTGCTCTATACCCGCGCCGGCCCGGAGATCGGGGTGGCCTCGACGAAGACGTTCCTGGCCCAGATCACGGCCAACTACCTGCTGGGCCTGGCTCTGGCGCAGGCCCGCGGCACCAAATACCCCGACGAGGTCGAACGTGAGTACCGGGAGCTGGAGGCGATGCCGGACCTGGTGGCCCGGGTGATCGCGGCCGCCGGACCCGTCGCAGACCTGGCCTACCGCTTCGCCCAGTCGCCGACCGTGCTGTTCCTCGGCCGCCACGTCGGTTATCCGGTCGCGCTGGAAGGCGCGCTGAAGCTCAAGGAACTGGCCTACATGCACGCCGAGGGGTTCGCCGCCGGCGAGCTCAAGCACGGCCCGATCGCCCTGATCGAAGACGACCTGCCGGTCATCGTGGTGATGCCCTCGCCGAAGGGTTCGGCGACCCTGCACGCCAAGCTGCTGTCCAACATCCGCGAGATCCAGAGCCGCGGCGCGATCACCATCGTGATCGCCGAGGAGGGCGACGACACGGTGCGCCCCTACGCCGATCACCTGATCGAGATCCCGTCGGTGTCCACGCTGCTGCAGCCGCTGCTGTCGACGATCCCGCTGCAGGTGTTTGCCGCGTCGGTGGCGCAGGCCCGCGGTTACGACGTCGACAAGCCCCGGAACTTGGCAAAGTCGGTTACCGTCGAATAGTCATCCGGGGGAGACCATGAGACGAAGCGTCAGCGCTGTCGCGATCGTCGGCGCGGCGTATGTCGGCCTGATCGCGCTGTATGCCCTGACCGGTATGGGCCCACCGCATCCGGTCAGCGGAGGCCGACCGGCCGGTGACGGAACCACGGTGACCGTGGACATCGAAGGCATCCAGCCGTACCGCAGCGTGCTCGTGGCCAACGTGACCGTCTCGCCCGGATCGGGGATGGTGGACCCGCAGACCGGCGTCCTCAATGAAGACCTCAGCGTTTCGGTCACGTCGGCGACGACCCCGACCACCCGTTCCTGGCCGAAGGGCACGCAGCCGGGCGTCTTCCCGGTATCGCTGAACATCAACGGCGACGTGTCGGATTGGCCCTTGGACAGTTACCGCTCTGGGCCCATCTCGGTGGACATGTTCCGCGGCGCCGCGCGGGTACCCGAACGGCAGTCGGTGACGTTCGTCGACCGTCTGCCCGGCTGGAAGGTCGAGGTGCCTGACGGCCAGGCAAACGGTGTCCCGAGACCGTACCGGGTGCAGCTGGAGCGGTCGCCGAGCACGGTGGCGCTCGCCGTCGTGCTCCTCGGTGTTCTGGTGACACTTGCCGGCGTAGCGCTGTTCGTGGCCGTGCAGACGGCGCGCGATCGCCGCAAATTCCAGCCGCCGATGGCGACCTGGTTCGCGGCGATGCTGTTCGCGGTGATGCCGCTGCGCAACGCCTTACCTGACTCCCCGCCGTTCGGGGCCTGGATCGACGTCACGGTCGTGGTGTGGGTGATCGTGGCGTTGGTGGCATCGATGGCGCTCTACATCTCCTGCTGGTGGCGCCATTTGAGACCCGAAGCGGAAAAGCCGGTTTCCAGCGCAACCGACAGGTAGCGGGCGCTGCGGTGCGGGTGTGCGCGCTACTCGTCCCGCGTGCAAAAGTGGATGTCGTGGCGAGCAAGTCAGTATCGGCGCGGGCGCGGGCCCTGGTGCGCGCGACCTGGAAATACGTCATCACCGCTCCGCTGACGTACGGCTGGCTTTTCGCGCTGGCCGTCACGACGGTCGTCCAGAACGTGCTGACCGGCCACCAACTGCACTCGGTGCTGCTGCACCGCTACACCAATCTCCATGCGCTCGCGACCGACCCGCTCGGTGTGCTGTTCTCCAGCCTGTTGTGGATCGACGGCAAGAGCCTCGAGCCCTACCTGCTGCTGTTCACCCTCTTCCTCGCGCCGGCCGAGCGATGGCTCGGCCAACTACGTTGGCTCACCGTGGGATTGAGCTCGCACATCCTGGCCACCTACATCAGCGAAGGCTTGCTCTACTGGTCGATCGAGCTGCGCGAGGCGTCCGAGAGATCGGTGCGCGCACACGACATCGGGGTCAGCTACTTCCTGGTGGGGGTGATGGGCGTCCTCACCTACCGCATCGCGCGGCCCTGGCGCTGGGGCTATCTCGCGGTGCTGCTGCTCATCTTCGGGTTCCCGGTGCTCCTGATGGACCGCATAGAGCTGAGCTTCACCGCCATCGGCCACTTCGCGGCACTGGTGATCGGCCTCGCGTTCTATCCCATGGCCCGCGAACGTCGGGTGCTGGCATGGAATCCGGCGGAGAAGCTCAAGAATATTTTCAGCAGGCGCAAGCCGGAGGAGGTGTCGAGCTGATGCGGCATTACTACTCCGCGGACGCGATCCGCGACGCCGAAGCGCCGCTGCTGGCCAGCCTCCCCGACGGGGTCCTGATGCGGCGCGCGGCCTTCGGCCTGGCGACCGCGATCGGCCGCGAGCTCAGCGCGCGCACGGGCGGGATCGCCGGGCGCCGGGTGTGCGCGGTCGTCGGATCCGGTGACAACGGCGGCGACGCCCTGTGGGCCGCCACCCTCCTGCGTCGTCGCGGCGCGGCCGCCGACGCGGTGCTGCTCAACCCGGAGCGCACCCATCGCAAGGCGCTGGCGGCATTCCGGCGGGCCGGTGGCCAGGTGGTGGACGTCGTCCGACCGGCAACGGATCTCGTCATCGACGGCGTCGTGGGCATCTCCGGATCCGGGCCGCTGCGGCCGGCGGCGGCCGAGGTGTTCGCGGATGTTCAAGCGGCCGGCGACATCCCGGTCGTGGCCGTCGACATCCCCAGCGGGATCGACGTGGCCACTGGCGCGATCACCGGCCCCGCGGTGCACGCCGCACTGACCGTGACGTTCGGCGGCTTGAAACCCGTGCACGCGCTGGCCGACTGCGGTCGCGTGGAACTGGTCGACATCGGGCTGGACCTGCCGGACACCGACGTGCTGGGTTTCGAGGCGGCCGACGTAGTCGCGCGCTGGCCGGTGCCCGGCGCGCGCGACGACAAGTACACCCAGGGTGTGACCGGGGTACTGGCCGGCTCGTCGACGTATCCGGGTGCGGCGGTGCTGTGCACGGGCGCCGCCGTCGCGGCGACCTCCGGCATGGTCCGCTACGCCGGCAGCGCCAAAGACCAGGTGCTCGCGCACTGGCCGGAGGTCATCGCGTCGCCCACCCCGGCGGCGGCGGGGCGGGTGCAGGCGTGGGTCGTCGGGCCGGGGTTGGGCACGGATGACGCGGGAGCGGCCGCGCTGTGGTTCGCGCTGGAGACCGACCTGCCGGTGTTGGTCGACGCCGACGGCCTGACCATGCTGGCGGCCCACCCAGACCTGGTGGTTGGCCGCGCCGCGCCGACGGTGCTGACTCCGCACGCCGGCGAATTCGCCCGGCTGGCCGGGTCGCCGCCGGGCGAGGACCGGGTGGACGCGTGCCGCAGGCTGGCCGACGCGTTCGGCGCCACGGTGCTGCTCAAGGGCAACGTCACCGTTATCGCTGAGCCGGGCGGTGCCGCCTATCTCAACCCCGCCGGGCAGTCCTGGGCGGCCACCGCGGGGTCCGGCGACGTGCTGTCCGGGATGATCGGTGCGCTGCTGGCGTCCGGCCTGCCCTGCGGCGAGGCAGCCGCGGCCGCGGCCTTCGTGCACGCCCGCGCCGCGGCTCTGTCGGCCGCAGATCCCGGGCCCGGTGAGGCGCCCACGTCGGCGTCGCGCATCCTGCACCACATCCGGGCCGCCCTGGCCTCCCTGTAACACCCCCCGAAAGGATCGCCGTGTCCCACAGTCACCCCTCGATGTCCGCGCATTCGATCGCCCCGGCGTACACCGGACGGCTGTTCAATGCGCCGGTGCCGGCGTTGCGGCTTCCGGATGAATCGATGGATCCCGACGCGGCGTACCGCTTCATCCACGACGAGCTGATGCTGGACGGCAGCTCGAGGCTGAACCTGGCCACCTTCGTCACCACGTGGATGGATCCGCAGGCCGGCAAGCTGATGGCCGAGACTTTCGACAAGAACATGATCGACAAGGACGAATATCCGGCGACCGCGGCGATCGAGCAGCGCTGCGTGTGCATGGTTGCCGACCTCTTCCACGCCGAGAACCTCAGCGACTCCGACCCGTCCAGCGCCTGCGGGGTGTCCACCATCGGCTCCAGCGAAGCGGTGATGCTGGGCGGACTGGCGATGAAATGGCGGTGGCGCGAGAAGGTCGGCAAAGACTGGCGCAAGCGCACCCCGAACCTGATCATGGGTTCCAACGTGCAGGTGGTGTGGGAGAAGTTCTGCCGTTACTTCGACGTCGAACCCATCTACCTGCCGATGGAGGAGGGGCGCTACGTCATCACCCCCGAACAGGTGCTCGACGCGGTCAACGAGGACACCATCGGCGTGGTGGCGATCCTGGGCACGACGTACACCGGCGAGCTCGAGCCTGTCGCGGAGATCTGTGCCGCGCTGGACAAGCTGGCCGCCGGCGGCGGCGTCGACGTCCCGGTGCACGTGGACGCGGCCAGCGGCGGCTTCGTGGTGCCGTTCCTGCATCCGGAGCTCAAGTGGGACTTCCGGCTGCCGCGGGTGGTGTCGATCAACGTCAGCGGTCACAAGTACGGCTTGACCTATCCAGGTATCGGCTTCGTGGTGTGGCGCAGCCCGGAATACCTGCCGGAGGACCTGGTGTTCCGCGTCAACTATCTGGGCGGTGACATGCCCACCTTCACGCTGAACTTCTCCCGGCCCGGCAACCAGGTCGTCGGCCAGTACTACAACTTCCTGCGGCTGGGCCGCGAGGGCTACACACAGGTGATGCGGTCGTTGTCGTCGACCGCGCGCTGGCTGGGTGAGCAGCTGCGCACCGGGGAGCACTGCGAGCTGATCTCCGATGGCACCGCCATCCCGGTGGTCAGCTTTCGACTGGCCCGGGACCGCGGCTACACCGAGTTCGACGTCTCCCATGAGCTGCGGACCTTCGGGTGGCAGGTGCCCGCCTACACGATGCCCGACAACGCCACCGACGTGTCGGTCCTGCGGATCGTGGTGCGCGAGGGACTGTCCGCCGACCTGGCCCGCGCGCTGCACGACGACGCCGTCAAGGCGCTGGCCACCCTGGACAAGCTCAAGCCCGGCGGGCATTTCGACGACCAGCACTTCGCGCACTAGCGGCGCGCCGGGTGGGTTTGGCGGGGCGGGCGTGGTTTGGCCCGCGAGCGTAACGTCACTGCGATTTCGCGGCGCCGCCAAACCGCACTGCGGTTACGCTCGCGGCCCGGCCGCGCGGGTTCTGGGACAATGGTCGGCGTGCCCGCGCAGCCGATAGCCCAGCCGATATCCCAGACCCCGGCCCTGCTGGCCGAGGCCGTGGTGGACCTGGGCGCCATCGAGCACAACGTGCGGGTGCTACGCGAGCACGCGGGCAGCGCGCAGGTGATGGCGGTCGTCAAGGCCGACGGCTATGGCCACGGCGCGGTCCGGGCGGCGCACACCGCGCTGGCCGCCGGCGCGGCCGAACTGGGCGTCGCGACGCTGGACGAGGCGCTGGCGCTGCGCGCCGACGGCGTCACCGCGCCGGTGCTGGCTTGGCTGCATCCGCCGGGCGTGGACTTCGCCCCCGCGCTGCAGGGCAACATCGAGATCGCGGTGTCCTCGGCACGCCAGCTCGACGAGCTGCTGGACGCCGTGCACCGCACCGGCCGCACCGCGACGGTGACCGTCAAGGTGGACACCGGGCTGAACCGCAACGGCGTGGCCCCGGCGCAGTTCCCGGCGGTGCTGACCGCGCTGCGCGCCGCCGTCGCCGAGGAGGCGGTCCGGCTGCGCGGCTTGATGTCACACATGGTCTACGCCGACCAGCCGGACAATCCCATCAACGACCTGCAGGCCCAGCGGTTCACCGAAATGCTGCGGCAGGCCCGCGAGCAGAAGGTGGCGTTCGAGGTGGCGCACCTGTCGAACTCGTCGGCCACCATGTCGCGGCCGGACCTGGCGTTCGACCTGGTGCGGCCCGGCATCGCGGTGTATGGCCTGAGCCCGGTGCCCGAGCGTGGCGACATGGGGCTGGTTCCGGCGATGACGGTGAAATGCCCCGTCGCGCTGGTGAAGTCGATCCGCGCGGGGGAGGGCGTGTCGTACGGCCACACCTGGGTCGCGGAGCGCGACACCACGCTGGCGTTGCTGCCGGTCGGCTACGCCGACGGCGTCTTCCGCTCGCTGGGCGGGCGTCTGGACGTGGCGATCAACGGCCGGCGCTACCCGGGCGTCGGACGCATCTGCATGGACCAGTTCGTCGTCGACCTCGGCCCGGGCGCGCATGACGTCGCCGAGGGCGACGAGGCGATCCTGTTCGGGCCCGGCGCGGCGGGCGAACCCACGGCGCAGGACTGGGCGGATCTGCTCGGCACCATCCACTACGAAGTGGTCACCAGCCCCCGCGGGCGGATCACCAGGACCTACCGCGAGGCGCAGGGCTCTTGAGCGGTGAAGAGACCCGCAAGCGCAGCGCCTGGCTTGCGGGGGGTGCCGGGCTGACCGCGGTCGCCACGATCGTGGGGGCTTCCGCGCGCCGGTCCATGGCCGAACGCGCGAGCACCCTCGAAGACCCTTGGGCCGACGAGGATTTCGAGCGGCTCGACAGCGACCGCGGTCGGGTGGTGAGCACGGCCGACGGGGTGCCGTTGGCGGTCCGCGAGGCCGGCCCGGTGGACGCGCCGCTGACGGTCGTCTTCGTACACGGATTCTGCCTGCGCATGGGCGCCTTCCACTTTCAACGGATGCGGCTAGGGCCGCTGTGGGGCCCCGACGTGCGGATGGTGTTCTACGACCACCGCGGGCACGGTCAGTCCGGCGAGGCCGACCCCGACACCTACACGCTGACCCAGCTCGGCCAGGACCTGGAATCCGTCCTGGCGGCCGTCGTGCCGGACGGGCCGATCGTGCTGGTCGGCCATTCGATGGGCGGCATGACGGTGTTGTCGCACGCCCGGCAGTATCCCGAGCAGTATGGGCGGCGGATCGTCGGCGCGGCGGTGATCTCGTCCGCCGCCGAAGGCGTTTCGCAATCGCCGCTGGGCGAGTTCCTGAAGAACCCGGCGCTGGGGGCGGTCCGGTTCACGGCCCGGTCCGCGCCGAAGCTGATGCACCGCGGCCGCACGGCCTCGCGCTCGCTGATCGGCCCGATCCTGCGCGCCGCGTCCTACAGCGACCTGCGGGTCAGCCGCAGCCTGGACGCGTTCTCCCAGCGGATGATGAACGACACCCCGATCGCCACCATGGTCGGCTTCCTGCACGCGCTGGAGGTGCACGACGAGACCGCCGGCCTGTGGTCGCTGCGCAAAATCCCCACCCTGATCGCGTGCGGCGACCACGACCTGCTTACCCCGCACGAATACTCGCAGAAGATGGCGGCCTGCATGCCACAGTCCGAACTCGTGATCGTCGGCGGGGCCAGCCACCTGGCGCTGCTGGACAAGCCCGACGCCATCAACGACGGGCTGGTCCGGCTGATCGACCGGGCCGCCCCGGGCAGGTTGCAGCGTTTCCGGGACAGGTTCCGTCGTGCCCGATAAAGCGACTTTGGAGCGCGTCGAGGACACCGTGGCGCTGGGATCCCGGCTCGGCGAGCAGCTGCGCGCGGGCGACGTGGTGGTGCTCTCCGGTCCGCTCGGCGCCGGAAAGACGGTGCTGGCCAAGGGCATTGCCGCGGCGATGGACGTCGACGGCCCGGTCACGTCGCCGACGTTCGTGCTGGCGCGGGTGCACCCGGCGCGCCGGCCCGGCCGCCCGGCGCTGATTCACGTCGACGTGTACCGGCTGCTGGACCAGGGCGACACTGACCTGCTGGCCGAGCTGGACTCGCTGGACCTCGACACCGAACTCGACGACGCCGTCGTCGTCGTGGAGTGGGGCGAGGGCCTGGCCGAGCGCCTGTCCGACCGGCACCTCGACGTCCGGCTGGAGCGGGTCAGCCACTCCGATGTGCGGATCGCCACCTGGGAGTGGGGCCGCCCGCGTTAGACACCGAGTTCCGCGTCGATCTGCGGCCAGTAGTGCATCCCGTCCGGGCTGAGGAAGATCCAGTCGTGCATCTCGCCGTTGACCATCGCGAAGCTGATCGGCGCGCCCTGGGTCACCGCCTGCTGTTGGAGGACGAGCGCGTCGGGTGAGACCTCGTCCAGCGAGCCCGAGTAGACATAGGTCGGCGGGAGCCCCTTCAGCGACCCGTACAGCGGGCTCACCTCGTAGTCGTTCTCGGGGAGATTGCCCGCCCACACCTTGCCGATATTCGAAGCGCCGCTCCCCAGCGGGGGGAGGTACGGATCGTGCACGTAGGCGATGTTCGGGTTGGTGTCCGACACGTCCAGCCAGGGCGACAGCAGCACCATCGACGCCGGCACGGGCTGGTTGTTGGCCACCAGGTACTCGACCGACGCGAGCGCCAGGGTGCCGCCCGCCGAGTCTCCGAGCACGCTGACCTGGGCGCCCGGGTGCGCGGTGATCTCCGAGGAGATCAGGCCGGCCATCTTCGGCACCACCACACCGGCGGTGCCGCCCTGTTGCATCAACGGGTAGATCGGCACCTCGACCGTCGCGCCGGTCTGGTAGGCGATCATCGAGTAGTCGATCCAGTGAAAGAGTGTCGGCGGCAGGATGAACGCGCCGCCATGGATGGCGATCACGTAGTTGCCGTCGGGATGCGCGGGCGTGATCTGCACGACGTTCATCCCGTCATACGTGTTGTGCTGCAACGTTTCTCCGAGCAGCGCCGGCAAGATCTTCGGTGGGCTGTTGCCGAGGAACAGCGACAGCCCCGGCGCGTTGCTGGCAAGCACCGCGAGCAGCGGGGAGTTCGGATTGCCCCACTGGTCGTAGACACCCGTGACGGTCAGGAGCTCTTTGAGGGGATAGAACGCCGCGGTCTCGATCCTGGTCGCCAGCGACGGCGTGCCGGTAAAGGTGGGGTTCAGCGCGGCCGGAACCGGGGCGACGGGGGGCGCTGCGAAGAGGTCGTCGACGAGCTTGTTGTTCAGCCAGGGGAGTCCCGCGGCCACCGGCGTCGCATTGTTACCGGCTCCCCCGAAAAGGAGCCCGCCGGCGCCGCCGACGCCGGGACTGCCGGGGGGCGTGCCGAGCCCGGGGTTGCCGCCGTTGCCGCCGGCGCCGAGTAGGCCGGCATTGCCGCCGTGGCCGCCGTTTCCGCCGGGCCCCATACCGTTTCCGCCGGCGCCGCCCGCACCGCCGGTGCCCAACAACAAGCCGCCGCCCTTCCCGCCGGTGCCGCCGGCCCCGCCGGCCGCGCCGATGCCGGCTCCGCCGTTTCCGCCGGTTCCGCCGGGCCCCAGAAGCAGGCCCGCGCCGCCGCCGTCCCCGCCGGCACCGCCGGTTCCCGTCGAGCTGTATCCGCCGGCCCCGCCGCCCCCGCCGCCGTTGGCGATCAGTACCGCGTTGCCGCCGTTGCCGCCATGGCCACCGCCGGCCGCGCCGAATCCGCCGTCGCCGCCGCCCCCGCCGGCGCCCTGCAGCAGGCCCGCGTTGCCGCCGCCCCCGCCGGCTCCGCCGGTGCCGGCCGCTGCGATGCCGAGCGCACCGTCCCCGCCGGCGCCGCCGTTGCCGGCGAGCAGGCCGGCGTTTCCGCCGTGCCCTCCGGCACCCCCGGAGACGTAGCCGAAGCTGCCTGCGCCGCCATGCCCGCCGCCGGCGCTCACCGCGCCGCCAACCCCGCCGGCACCACCGGAACCGCCGGAAGCGCCGGCGAAGCCGACCCCGCCGACCCCGCCGGTCCCGCCGGCGCCCAGCAACCCGCCGGTTCCGCCGGTCCCGCCGACCCCGCCGACCCTGTTGGCGCCGAACGTGGCTCCGCCGTCGCCGCCGACCCCGCCGCCGCCGGACAGCAGGCCGCCGGCCCCACCGGCCCCGCCGGCCGCGCCGTTGCCCAGCAATGAGCTGCCGCCGGCCCCGCCCGCACCGCCGACGCCCAGCAACCCACCGGCCCCGCCGGCGCCACCGGCTACGTCCTGCGCGCCGGAGCCGCCGGCGCCGCCGTCGCCCATCAACCAGCCGCCCGGCGTGCCGCTGTCTCCCGTGCCCGCGACAGCATTGCTGCCGTTGCCGATCAGCGGGCGCCCGGTGAGCGCCTCGACGGGACCATTGACGACGTTGAACAACGGCTGCAGCGGTGAGGCGGTGCCGCCGTGGCCGGCGGTGCCGATGGGGATGCCGGACCCGCCGTTGCCGGCGTTGCCGGCGGTGCCGACCAGCGCGGCGGCGCCGCCGCTGCCGCCGAAGCCACCGGTCCCGAGGTGGCTCTCACCGCCGGCTCCGCCGGCTCCGCCGTCGCCCACCAGCAGACCGGCGTGGCCGCCGTTCCCGCCTTCCCCACCGGCGCCGAAGCTGAAGCCGCCGGTCCCCCCGGCCCCGCCGTAGCCGAACAGGACGGCGTTGCCGCCCTTGCCGCCCGACCCGCCAGCGCCCAGGCCGGCCCCCTCCGTGCCGCCACCGGCGCCGCCGGCTCCGCCGCTGCCGAACAGGCCCGCGTTGCCGCCGGCTCCACCGTTTCCGCCGGTGCCCAGCCCGGTGATGCCGCCGAATCCACCGGTCCCGCCGACGCCGCCGGCGCCCTCGAGCAGGCCCGCATTGCCGCCGGACCCGCCCGTGCCGCCGTCGGCGCCGCCGTATCCACCGGTCCCGCCGGCGCCGCCCGGGCCGACCAGCAGGCCGGCGTTGCCACCCGCCCCGCCGGCACCCCCGACGCCGTCACTGCTGAATCCGCCGGCGCCGCCGTTCCCGCCGCCCGCACCGAACACCCCGCTGAGCAGCCCGCCGGTCCCGCCCGCTCCGCCGGCGCCGCCGTTGCCGAGGATGGAGCTACCGCCGGCGCCGCCGGTCCCGCCTGCGCTGAATAGCAGGCCCCCGTTGCCGCCGCGGCCGCCGGCCCCGCCGACCCCGCCGGGCGCCGTGCTGGCTCCGCCCGCGCCGCCGGCCCCGCCGTAGCCCAGCAGTGGGTCGCCAGAATTGCCGCCGGCGCCGCCGGCCCCGCCGTTGCCCGTCGCGGAGCTGCCGCCGGCCCCGCCGGCTCCGCCGTAGCCCAGCAGACCCGAAGCGCCGCCATTGCCGCCGGCCTGACCGCTGCCGGGCGCGCCGGAGCCGCCGGCGCCGCCGTTGCCGAGCAGCCACCCGCCGGGCGACCCGGCCAGGCCCGTCCCCGCGGCGCCGTTGGCGCCGTTGCCGACCAGCGGGCGCCCCGTCAGGTCCTGTACCGGCGAGAAAAATGCCAGGCTCTGGGCGGCCTGGGCCACACCCGCCAGCGGTGCGGCGTTGGCTGCCTCGGCGGCCGCATACGCGCCGCCTACCGCGTTCAGGTTCTGCGCGAACTGGGCATGAAACGCCGCCGCGCGGGCGCTGAGCACCTGAAAGTCCTGGCCGTGGGCCGAGAACAGCGCCGCAATGGCCGCCGACACTTCGTCGGCCGCGGGGGCGATCACCTGAGTGGTCGAGGCCGCGGCCGCCGCGTTGGCCTGGCTGAGCGACGAGCCGATGGCAGTCAAATCCCTTGCCGCCGTTGTGAGGAACTCCGGCGCCGCGATCACATGCGACATGTCATCCACCTGCTAGCTCGTCGAGCCGACCACACACGCGTGAGGAGGTATTGCGCGATTCAGCCTCACACCGGCCGGCCGGGCGGGGCGGAGTAGTCGGCTACTCAACGACGGGGCCGCCGGCGTAATGACTACTCAGCCGGCGGGTCGGCTGCACCGACGCTAAGCGCGTGCGTCCCGGCGGGGGAGCAGCGCGGCCAGTTCGTCGCGGCTGGTGGTGCCGGTCTTCAACATCGCGCGATAGACGTGGTTTTCGACGGTGCGGATGGACAGGGTCAATCGCTCGGCGATTTCGCGGTTGGACAATCCCTCGGCGACCAGCATCACGATCTCGCGCCCGCGGCCCGTCAGCGGCACGGACTCGCCAACCTGACGAAGCGCCGACGTGCAGGCGCCACATCGTTCGGCCACAGCGCTGGCGCGTGTCGAGCAGTTCAATGCCGATCCTCGAAGGCCTTGCCGGCGGTAGGCCAGGGCGGCGTGGGCGGCCGCGTCGACGGCGGCCACGAGATCGCCGATACGCTCGAATTCGTCTGATACATCGGCTAATTGGGCGGCGTCGCCATCGCGCAGGGCCTCGGCGAACCGCGCGGCCACACCCACGCGGGGTCCTTCGACGATCCCCTCGAGCTCACGCAACCGAGTTGCGACCGATCGCTCCCCGAACTGGGCGGCGGTCTGCAGACACATGACCTCCGCTGCGAATTGTCCTTTGTCGGAAGCCCGTTGGGCCGCAGACAGCAAGACGGCGATCGCCACACTGACCGCGCCCCTGCTGGCGGCCACCCAGGCCCGGGCCAGGCTCACCTCGTAGTCCAGCGACCGAAATGGACGTCGTATCTTGTCGAGCGCGGCAAGCGCGGCGGCCGCCTCGTCGGTCGACCCGCGGATGGCCAGCGCCGTCGCCCGTGGAACGTGGTAGCGGTACCCCCAGCCCGACGCGTGGGTGCGGGACATCGCTACCGCGGCCTGTTCCAGCAAGGTGCATGCGCAGTGCAGGTCGCCCGCGCCGAGGGCGGCCCGGCCCGCCACCGCGGCACCGAGCATTTGGGCCGCTCCCGGAAGGTCGGCTGCCTGCTGCTGTACGCGTTCGGCCACCTGCGCGGCGTCGCCGATCCGGCCCGCCAGGACGAGCGCGCTGACGTGCGAATCGGCGATGTTGAACCTCATGTGCGGCGCGTCGAATGACCGAGTCGCGGCGACGTATCCCTGTTCCGCCGTGGCCGCTGCCGTGGTGGTGCGGCCGGCGTCCGCGGCGATGGTCGTGAGGGCCCAGGTTATCTCCGCGCCGACCACGGCGGGAAGGTCGTCGAACGTGAGTTTCTCCGACGCCTCCAAGGCCTTGTGGGGTTGGTCCATCGCAAACCAGAACACCGTCAGGAAGGCGTCGATATAGCTATGCGCCTGCGGTGGCGTGGTTCGCGACGCGTCGTCGATGACGTCCTTCGCGGTTGCGGGGTCGCCGAGCGCCCACAGTAGGTTGCTCGCGCGGAAGAACGCGAACCTCGCGCGGTCGCCGTCGGTCAACTCGCCGGTGTCGATCTCGGCGAGCACCGCATCCGCCGCGGCACCGCGGCCAAGCCACGAAAGAGCATGCGCGCGAACGATATTCGGTTCCAGACCCGCTTCGACGTGGCTGGCCGCCTCCGCGAGCCGATCGGCCAGGGGCAGGTCCGCCAGCCAGACCGCACCGTGGGCCGCCCTGACGAGCAGGTTCACGTCGGGCTCCAGGTCGGAGTCGAGGCTCAACGTAGCCCGCCGCACGACGACATGGATGTCGTCACGCTCGTCGGACGCGGCGAGTTCGGCGGCGACCAGGCCGCGCAGCCGCCGCAACTTTGTGGGTGGCGCGCCCCTGCGGCGCACCTCTCCGTAGAGCGGATGCGCGACCCGCACCTGAACACCCGCCGCGCCGGATTCGAGCGTGATCAGGCCGCGGGAGTCGGCCGCCTCGACGGCGGCGGGATCGGCGATCCGCCGCAGCGCCGACAGTTCGATCGGCTCCCCGACGGCCAGCGCGTCGACCACGTCATTGACGGGCGCGGGTAGGTCCCCGATGCGGGATTCGATCAGCTCGACCAGGCTGGGCGGCATGATCGGATCACCGATCCAGCGCCAGTACCCGTGCTGATTCACCAGGCGGCCGTCGGCGACCTCCTGCTCGACGATGTTCTGCAGGTACAAGACGTTGCCGCGGGTCAGCCTCCACAGGCGCCGAGCGGCATCCGGATTCACGGATCCGCCGAGCGTCGTCGACAGCAATACGGTGGTCTCGTCGAGCGACAGTGGCTGCAGATCGAGCCGCTCGAACCGGCCGCCCTTCCATATCTCCTTCACCGCGGCGGGAATTGGTTCACCGTCGAGAACCGTCAGCAACACCTTCGCCGTGCCGCGCTGCATGATCTGTTCGACGACGAATATCGACAGATCGTCGAGCAGGTGCACGTCGTCGACGCACACCACCGCGGTGGCGTCCGGGGCCGCGGCGGTCAGCGAATCGATCACGCCGCGCAGCAGCTGGACGGTATCGGTGACACCCGACGGCGCCCACGCGGTGAAAGCACCGAGCGGGATCGCCCGGGCCGAAGACGTGGCGACCGCCCACCGGCATTCGCATCCGTGCGCCTCGGCAACGGACAAAGCCTCACGGGCGACCCGGCTCTTTCCCACGCCGGCCGCCCCGTAGACAACCATCCCGCAAGCATTCGAAGCCAGGATGGCCGCCTGGATGGCTTTCATTTCCTCCGAGCGGCCAACGAGCGGCCACGGCAAGCGCACCTAGCGAGCCTACGTGCCTGTGGCCAGCGCAAACAATGGTCGTATGGCCCTTGCGGGCGTGGCAAACGGTGACACGATAAGGGGCGTGAACGACAGCGGCTTGCCGCGTGGCGCGAGGCCGGCAGCCTTGTTGTGCGGGTCCTGCGGGACCGAGCTGCTGGCGAATTCGAAATTCTGTTACGAGTGTGGCGCGGCGGTTGTCGCCACCCCCGCGCCGGCGGAGTACAAGCAGGTCACGGTGCTGTTCGCCGACGTGGTGCACTCGATGGACATCGCCGCGGCGTTGGGTGCGGAGCGGCTACGCGAGGTCATGGCCGAGCTTTCCGACCGCTGCGCCGCGGTGGTGCGGCGGTACGGCAGCACGTTCGCGCAGTGGACCGGCGACGGGATCATGGCCGTGTTCGGCGCACCGGTGGCGTTCGAGGACCACGCCGTACGCGCCTGCCTGGCGGCCCTGGACCTTCAGGAGGAAACGAAGCGGCTCGCCGTCGCTGTCGGCGAGAGCGACGGTGTCGACCTGCGGATGCGGGTCGGGCTGAACTCCGGTCAGGTGATTGCCGGCGAAATGGGCTCGGGATGGTTTGGCTACGCCACCGTGGGCGAGCAGGTCGGAATGGGCCAGCGGATGGAGTCCGTGGCCCCGCCGGGTGGGGTGATCCTGAGCGCGTCGACGGCGCGACTGGTCGAGGGCGCGGCGAAGCTGGGCGAGGTGGAATTGGTTCGGATCAAGGGTGCCGAGACGCCGGTGCCCGTCCGTCGGCTGCTGGGCATGGGCGACGGCCAGCGCGGTCTGAGGCGTGCGGACTCGGGTCTGGTCGGCCGACGCCGGGAGATGGCCGAGGTCGAGGGGCTGTTGGACAAGGCCATCGCGGGACGCGGCGCGGTGGTCGGCGTGGTGGGGTCCCCGGGAATCGGCAAGAGCCGGCTGGTGCGCGAGGTCACCGCGATGGCCGCGGCGCGGGGTGTGGAAGTGATTTCGACCTTCTGCGAATCACACGCCGGCGACGTCCCGTTCCGCGTCGTGGCACGGCTGCTGCGCGCCGCCGCCGGCGTGCGCGGCCTCGACGACACGGCCGCTCGGACGGCGCTACGGGCTCAGTTTTGCGACGCCGACCCCGAGGACGTGCTGCTACTGGAGGACCTGCTGGGCATCGCTGCCCCCGAGGTGGCGCTGGCCAGGGTCGATCCGGACGCGCGCCGGCGGCGGCTGACCGCGCTGGTCAACGCCGCGTCGCTGGCCCGCGAATCCCCGGCGGTCTATGTCGTCGAGGACGCGCACTGGATCGACCAGGTCAGCGAATCAATGGTCGCCGACTTCATGGCGGTGATCCCGCAGACCCACGCGCTGGTGCTGATCAGCTACCGCCCCGAATATCGGGGGGCGCTGCGCGAAGTGCCCGGTGCGCGGAGCATCGCCCTGGCCCCGCTGAGCGACGCGGAGACCGCCGCGTTGATCTCGCAGCTGCTCGGGCCGGACCGCTCGGTCTGCGGGCTGGCCGTCGCCATCGCCGAGCGGGCCGCCGGCAACCCGTTTTTCGTCGAGGAGATGGTGCGCGACCTGGCCGAGCGCGGTGTGCTGGCCGGAGCCACTGGCGACTTCGTCTGCCAGGTCGAGAATGTCCTGGATGCCCCCGACGCCGCCGTGCCGGCGACCCTGCAGGCCACCATCGCCGCCCGCCTCGACCGGCTCTCCGTTCCCGCCAAGCGGACACTGCATGCCGCCGCGGTGATCGGGTTGCGTTTTGGCGCAGAGCAATTGGCGTTGCTCGACGGCGAGGCCGAGCTGGGCGGATTGATCGCCGCCGACCTCGTGGACCAGGTGCGGTTCACCCCGCACGCCGAGTACGCCTTCCACCATCCCCTGATCCGGACCGTGGCCTACGAAACACAGCTGAGGTCCCAGCGCGTCGAACTGCACCGGCGCCTGGCCACCGCGCTCGCGCAACGCCGCCCGGAATCGCAGGACGAGAACGCGGCGCTGATCGCCGAGCACTTCGAGGCCGCCGACGACCTCCGCTCCGCCTTCGGCTGGCACATGCGCGCCGGGGCCTGGGCGCAAGCCCGCGACATCAGGGCCGCGCGCACCAGCTGGGAGCGGGCCAAAGCCGTCGCCGACCGGTTGCCCGACGACGACCCGGGCCGGGCGCCGATGCGCATCGCCCCGCGGACTCTGCTGTGCATCAACACCGTCCGGGTCGCGGGCACCATCGCCGACGCCGGTTTCGACGAGTTGCGGGACCTCTGCACCGCGGCCGGAGACAAAGTGTCGCTGGCCATCGGGATGGCCGGCCTGATGATGGCGCTGGTGTTCCACAACCGTTACCGGGAAGCCGCACGGCTCGCGTCGGACTGCAGCCGGCTGCTCGATTCGATCGTCGATCCGCCACTGACGATTCTGACCTGGGCGAGCAGTCCAATGTGGCAAGCAGGCCGGGCGACCGAAGGTCTGCGCTTGGCGGAGCGGGCCATCGAGCTGGCCGACGGCGACGCCACCAAGGGCGCTCTGGGCCCCATCGGGTCGCCGTTGGCGATGGCGATCCTCATGCGCGGCTGCTGTCGATACTGCCTCGGCGTTTCGGGCTGGCGGGATGACCTCGACCAGTCGATCGCGATGGCGCGCGGCGTCGAACCGGCGTCGTTGATCGTCCCGGTGGTGTTCAAGTACCGCTTCGCCGTCCACGCCGGGGTGCTGCTCCCCGACGCCGCGGCTGACCGGGACACCGCCGAAGCGATGCGGGTGGCCGAGCATTCCGGCGATGACTTCGTGGTGGACGGCGCCCGGGTGAGTCGCGGCCTGTTCCTCGTCAATCAGGGTGGTCCGCAGCGCTCGGCCGGTTTCGCGCTGCTCGACCAGTATCGCGAAGCTCACTTGTCGCACGGGTACGCGACCACCGTGGTGCGGACCGCCGACACCGAGATCGCGAAGGAAAAAGCCAGAACCGGCGATGTCGACGGCGCCATCGAGTTGGCGCGCGCCGTCGTCGACTACACGTTCGGCGCGGGCGATGCGCTCTCCCTCGGCGAGGCCGTCAGGGTGTTGGTGGAATCGCTGTTGCAGCGCGGCACGAGCGCCGACCTCGAGGAGGCGCACGCCGCGATCGACCGACTGGCGGCGGAGCCGACCGAGCCGGGATTCGTGCTGTTCGAGGTTCCGCTGTTGCGGCTGCGGGCGCTGCAGGCGCGGGCTCACGGCGACGACGCGGCGTACCGGCAGTTTCGGGATCGCTACCGTGACACGGCGGAAGCGCTTGGGTTCGAGGGACATATCGCCTTGGCGCAGTCGATGGCGTGACGGTGGCATGCTGTGGGCGTGGTCTGTAGGCATTCCAGATGAGCGTTGTCCTGGCGCTCGATACGTCCACGCCGGCTGTGACGGCGGGGATCGTCAGCGTTGGCGACCTGACCACGCTGGCCGAACGGGTCACCGTCGACGCCCGCGCGCACGCCGAGCGGCTCACCCCGAACGTCCTGGCCGCGCTCACCGACGCCGCCTTGACGATGGCCGACCTCGACGCCGTGGTGGTGGGCTGCGGCCCCGGCCCGTTTACCGGCCTGCGGGCCGGGATGGCCACGGCCGCCGCCTACGGCCACGCGCTGGGCATCCCGGTGCACGGCGTGTGCAGCCTGGACGCCATCGGCGGGCAGACCGCCGGCGAGCTGCTGGTGGTTACCGACGCCCGCCGCCGCGAGGTCTACTGGGCGCGCTACCGCGACGGGGTGCGGGTCCACGGGCCCGACGTCGCCGCCCCCGCCGACGTCGATCCCGGCCCGGCGCGCGCAGTCGCCGGTTCACCGGCGCATGCGGCGCTGTTCGGCCTGCCAGTCATCGGGGCGGCCGCGCCGACGGCCGCGGGGCTGGTCGCCGCCGTCGCGGACTGGTCCGCGCAGCCCGCCCCGTTGGTGCCGCTGTATTTGCGCCGTCCGGATGCCAAGCCGCTGGCGGCGCGGGCATGAGCAGCGTCCTCGAGCCCATCGCCATCGGTGCGCTGACCCGCGCCGACGCCGCCCGCTGCGCCGAGCTGGAGGCCCAGCTGTTCCCCGGCGACGACCCGTGGCCGGCGGTGGCGTTTCACCGCGAACTGGCCGCCAAGCACAACCACTACGTGTGTGCGCGCGACGCCGCGGGCACGCTCGTCGGCTACGCCGGCATCTCGCGGCTCGGCCGCAAACCGCCCTTCGAGTACGAGGTGCACACCATCGGCGTCGACCCGGCCTACCAGGGCCGGGGCATCGGCCGTCGGCTCCTGGGTGAACTGCTGGCCTTCGCCGACGGCGGCGTCGTCTACCTGGAGGTCCGCACCGACAACGAGGTCGCCATCGCGCTGTATCGCAGCGTGGGGTTCGATCAGGTCGGATTGCGCAAGCGCTACTACCGGATCAGCGGCGCCGACGCGTACACCATGCGGAGGGACCCCGAATGACGACAATCCTGGCCATCGAGACCTCCTGCGACGAAACCGGAGTCGGCATCGCGCGGCTGGGCCCCGACGGCGTCGTGACGCTGCTGGCCGACGAGGTGGCGTCCAGCGTCGACGAACACGTCCGCTTCGGCGGCGTGGTGCCCGAGATCGCCTCCCGCGCGCACCTGGAGGCGCTGGGTCCGGCGATGCGGCGCGCGCTGGCGGCGGCGGGGTTGCAGCGGCCCGACATCGTCGCCGCCACGATCGGGCCGGGCCTGGCCGGCGCCCTGCTGGTCGGAGTGGCCGCGGCCAAGGCGTATGCGGCCGCCTGGGGAGTGCCGTTCTACGCCGTCAACCACCTGGGCGGGCATCTGGCCGCCGACGTCTACGAGCACGGACCGCTGCGGGAGTGCGTGGCGCTGCTGGTGTCCGGCGGCCACACCCACCTGCTGCACGTGCGCTCGCTGGGCGAGCCGATCGTCGAGCTGGGCAGCACCGTCGACGATGCGGCGGGGGAGGCCTACGACAAGGTGGCGCGGCTGCTGGGCCTGGGCTATCCCGGCGGCCGGGTGCTCGACGAGCTGGCCCGCACCGGTGACCCCGACGCCGTGCCGTTTCCGCGCGGCATGACCGGGCCGCGCGACGACCCGTACGCGTTCAGCTTCTCCGGTGTGAAGACCGCGGTGGCCCGGTACGTCGAGAGCAATCCCGGATATGTGCCCGCGGACGTCGCGGCCGGTTTCCAGGAGGCCGTCGCCGACGTGCTGACCCGCAAGGCGGTGCGCGCGGCGACCGAGCGGGGCGTGTCGACCCTGCTGATCGCGGGGGGAGTGGCCGCGAATTCCCGACTGCGGGAACTGGCCGCCGAGCGTTGTGCGGCGGCGGGCCTGGAGCTGCGGATTCCGCCGCTTCGGCTGTGCACCGACAATGGGGCGATGATCGCCGCGTTCGCCGCGCACCTGGTGGCCGCGGGGGCTCCGCCGTCGCCGCTGGACGCGCCGAGCGACCCGGGTATGCCCATAGTGAAAAGCCGCGTTGCCTGACTTTCACCGGGGTAGCCTTGAGTGCTAGCACTCGCGTGTATAGAGTGCTAGGTGGCGATTCGGACGGGCCCTCTGCCGGCACCCGCGACGACGGTGCGAGGACACGGACGGAAGCCGAAACACCTGGTAATTCGGACGGTTCGGGGTGAGCCCCGGACCGACCGCCAACTCTGGCCGGGGCGAAGGCCCCGGACCCGACATAACTAGTGGAGGGCCCCAATCGTGGCGAAGGTTAACATCAAGCCACTCGAGGACAAGATCCTCGTACAGGCCAACGAGGCCGAGACCACGACCGCTTCCGGTCTGGTCATTCCTGACACCGCCAAGGAGAAGCCCCAGGAGGGCACCGTCGTCGCAGTCGGTCCCGGCCGCTGGGACGAGGACGGCGAAAAGCGGATTCCGCTCGACGTCGCCGAGGGTGACACCGTCATCTACAGCAAGTACGGCGGCACCGAAATCAAGTACGGCGGCGAGGAATACCTGATCCTGTCGGCACGCGACGTGCTGGCTGTCGTCAACAAGTAAGACACCGTGTTCCGCCCCGGGATCCCCGCGCTTGCGCGCGGGTGATTTCCGGGGCGGCACGCGTCTGAGGGAGAGCCTGATGAGCAAACTTATTGAGTTCGACGAAACCGCGCGTCGCGCCCTGGAAGCCGGCGTGGACAAGCTCGCCGACGCGGTACGCGTGACGCTGGGGCCGCGCGGTCGCCACGTGGTGCTGGCCAAGTCCTTCGGCGGGCCCACGGTGACCAACGACGGCGTCACCGTCGCGCGTGAGATCGACCTGGAAGACCCGTTCGAGAACCTGGGCGCCCAGTTGGTGAAGTCGGTGGCCACCAAGACCAACGACGTCGCCGGCGACGGCACCACCACCGCGACCGTGCTGGCGCAGGCGCTGGTGAAGGCCGGCCTGCGGCTGGTGGCTGCGGGTGCCAACCCGATCGCGCTGGGGTCCGGCATCGGCAAGGCCGCCGACGCCGTGTCCGAGGCGCTGCTCGCGGCGTCGACGCCGGTCTCCGGCAAGGACGCGATCGCGCAGGTGGCGACGGTCTCGTCGCGCGACCCGCAGCTCGGTGAGCTGGTCGGCGAGGCGATGAGCAAGGTCGGGGCCGACGGCGTGGTGAGCGTCGAGGAGTCCTCGACGCTGGCCACCGAGCTGGAGTTCACCGAGGGCGTCGGCTTCGACAAGGGATTCCTGTCGGCGTACTTCGTCACCGACTTCGACTCCCAGGAGGCCGTGCTCGAGGACCCGCTGATCCTGCTGCACCAGGACAAGATCAGCTCGCTGCCGGACCTGCTGCCGCTGCTGGAGAAGGTCGCCGAGGCCGGCAAGCCGCTGGTGATCATCGCCGAGGACGTCGAGGGCGAGGCCCTGGCGACCCTGGTGGTGAACTCCATCCGCAAGACCCTGAAGGCCGTCGCCGTCAAGTCCCCGTACTTCGGCGACCGGCGCAAGGCGTTCCTGCAGGACCTGGCGGTGGTGACCGGCGGTGAGGTGGTCAACCCCGACGTCGGCCTGCTGCTGCGCGAGGTGGGGCTCGACGTGCTGGGCACGGCACGTCGCGTGGTCGTGACCAAGGACGACACGATCATCGTCGACGGCGGCGGGGACAAGGACGCGGTGGCGAACCGCGTCAAGCACCTGCGCGCCGAGATCGAGGCCAGTGACTCGGAGTGGGACCGCGAGAAGCTGGGTGAGCGGCTGGCCAAGCTGGCCGGCGGCGTGGCCGTCATCAAGGTCGGTGCCGCGACCGAGACCGCGCTGAAGGAGCGCAAGGAAAGCGTCGAGGATGCCGTCGCGGCGGCCAAGGCCGCGGTCGAGGAGGGCATTGTCGCCGGTGGCGGTTCGGCGCTGATCCAGGCGGGCAAGGGGCTGGCCGAGCTGCAGGCGTCGCTGTCCGGCGACGAGGCGGCCGGCGTCGGCGCGTTCGCCGAGGCGCTGCGCGCGCCGCTCTATTGGATCGCCACCAACGCGGGGCTCGACGGCGCGGTCGCGGTGCACAAGGTCAGCGACCTGCCGTCCGGGCAGGGCCTGAACGCCGACTCGTTGACCTACGGCGACCTGATCGGCGAGGGCGTCATCGACCCCGTCAAGGTCACCCGGTCGGCGGTGCTCAACGCCGCGTCGGTGGCCCGGATGGTGCTGACCACCGAGACCGCGGTCGTCGACAAGCCCGCCGAGGCGGCCGACGACGGTCACGGCCACGGGCATCACCACCACTAGAAGTTGCCACTGGAAGTACTGACACGAAACACCCCCGGTCCCGTTGGGCCGGGGGTGTTCTCGTGGTCGGTGTCCGGCCAGGCGAACCCGAGGGCGACGGCCAGGGCAGACCCTGGACGCGATGACCAAAGACTCTGCGAGGTCGTTACTTTGTCCGCTGCCGCTCGGCTCAGGTCGAGGCAAGGATGGGAATACATCCACGAGTCAAAGGGAGCCGAAATGATCGATTGCCAGTTGGACAAAGCCCACTCGATTCTGCACCTGCGGCCCGAATCATCGCTCGACAAGAGTGACTTCGCCGAACTCGCCAGGGTCGTCGACCCCGCGATCGAGGCGGGCGGCGATCTGGCCGGCGTCATCATCGAAGCGCCTCACTTTCCGGGGTGGGACAGTTTCGGGGCGCTGGTGAGTCACATCCGTTTCGTGCGCGATCACCACAAGCACGTCAAGAAGATCGCGGTCGTCACGGATTCACACATCGGGGACTTCGCTCAGCATCTGGGCTCGCACTTCGTCGCGGCAGAGGTCCGTCATTTCGGCGCCGGCGAGGCCGAGCAGGCCGAAGGCTGGATCACCGGCGGCGAGTAGCTACCTGCTCCCCGCTCACCAGCAATCCGGCGGACGCGAACTTCAGTCCGGCCCGCAGTTCGTCGAGGCTGATCGGGTCGTCGGATTCGATGTAGCGCAGGGTGGTCGCGACGGCCATGTTGAAGAACAACCACGCCAGCGCGCCGGGACTCAACTCGTCGCGGTATTGGCTGCGGTAATGGTTCATGTGCAGCTTGGTCATCGCGAGCAGGGTGGCGTTGAGTCCTGAAATGTTCTCGAAGGTGCGGATGTGATCGGGCCGTTCGGCGAGGTAGCGGATCAACCGCCGGTTGGCGATGGTGTAGTCGATGAGGATGTCGATCGATGACTCCATCGCGGATTCCGGCTGGTCGAGGGTGATCGCCCGGAGCATGTCCTCGATAGCGGGCGCCTGTTCGGCCGCGAGCTGCTCGATCGCGGCGTTGATCATCTGCTCCTTGTTCGCGAAGTACTGGTAGATCGATCCCTTGCTGATGCCCGCCTTCTCGGCGATCAGGTTGGTGGTGATCTGGTCGGGTGCGTGCTTGTGCAGCAGCGCGACCGTCGTCGACACGATTTTTGCGACCATCTCGCGGGAGCGCGCCTGTTGCGGGGCCTTTCGGCGCTCTGAACTGGGATTTATACCGCTCACGAGCTCTCCTGACGCGACTTGAATGCGACCTGACGGTCATATTAGCGTCATTGTGATCAGTCGACAGAAGGGTTGCCGATGACCGCCACCGATCTCTATGTTCATCAGCACGCCGAGGATGCGCAGGGTTCAGGGGCCGTCGAACTCGTCCCGCTGGATTCGCTGACCGCCGAGCACACCGGGCGATGGACCTTCCTCGTTCTCGAGGGTGCCGCGTTCATGATGCAGGCCATGCATCCGGTCATCGCCGAGATCACCGGCCGGTACTCCGCGGCATTCCACGGTGACCCGGGCGGCCGCGCGATACGTTCGGTCGACTCGGTGCTGCGCTGGACTTACGGCGGGACCGAGGCCGCCGCCGAGGGTGACCGCGTGCGCGCGATGCACCAGCCGATCGCGATGAAGAGCGCCGAAACCGGCAAGCGGATCAGCGCCCTGAACCCCGAGGCCTACCAGTGGGTGATCGCGACGGGCTACATCGTCAACGCGCAGGCGGGGCGGTTGCTGATCGGCCGGGAATTCACCGACGCCGAGAAAGAGGAACTGCTGCGCGACAACCGCCGGCTGGCCCGGCTGCTGCACGTGCCGATGCGCGGTTACCCCGAGACGCAGCAGGAAATGACCGACTACTTCGAGTCGATGATCGACACTCTGCAGGGCACCCCGCAGGCGCTGCAGTTGATGCACGACCTGCAGACCGGCAAGGTCGACCTGCCGCCGTCGTTCCCGAAGGCGTTGGCGCCTCTGGCGAGGGCCTCGGCTCGACCCGCGCTGCGGCTGAACTACCTGTCGATCGTCGGGCTGCTCGACCCGCGCCTTCGCGAGAAGCTCGGCGCCACGTGGAGCGCGGAGGAGGAGCGCCAGCTCACCCGGCGCTACACCGCGATCCGGACCGCCTACCGGGTGCTGCCCGACCGGCTGACGTATTTTCCGTTGGCGTACCACGCCCGTAAGCACCACCAGTGCCTCGAGAAGATGAAGAAGCGCCAACAGAAGTCGTACGCCTACAACCTGCCGAAAGGCGCCGAATAACCGAGCTAGTCTCGCCCCATGGACCGCATCCTGCAGGCGGCGTGGGACCGTCACGGCGCACGGTATTCGTGGGCGCTGGCCGGGGTTGTGGTGATGCTGGCCTTGCCGATTTACCTGCTGTTGGCGCTGGTCATCGTCGCCTTCGAGAAGTCCACTCGCTACCTCGAGGCGACGGGCATCACCGTGGTCGCCGTGCTGATCCTGGTGTGCTCGCTGGGTCCGCCGGGTCGAGGGGTGTGGCGGCAGTTCGAGCGCTGGGCCGCGGGCGAAGAGATGGATCGGCGCGCGATGTTGCAGACCACGTATGTGTGGGCGCGTAACGCGCCGGTCCGCTGGGTGATCGGCAACGGCGCGCTGGCCGCGGCGCTGGCGGTGGCGGTGGGCATGGTCGCCGGGGCTACCCCGTCACGGCTGGTCCAGTACGCGATCGTGGGGGCCACGATTCAGGGCCCGTGCCAGCTGATCGGGGTGCACAGCCTGGTCGAGGCGGTGATGCGGCCGGTGCGGGCGTCGTTGATCGGCGGCACGGCCATCGGCGACTCCCTGCCCCGTTCCCAGCCGACGTTCGCCACGTGGTCGAAGCTGTCGATGCTCGGCGTCGCGCTGGCGTTCGCGATCGAGAGCGCGATGCTGGCCGCGGTTTTCGACGGGACGAGCCGGCTGCCCATCCTCTGGGTGGTGATCGGTTGCGCGTTGACGCTGGGCATCGGCTTCCCGTTGACCGTGGGCGCGGCGTTCGCGCCGTCGCTCCGGCCGATCCGGGACCTGGCCGACGGGACCAGACGCGTTGCGGCTGGGGACTACAGCGTGCGGTTGCCTGTGGTCCAGGACGATGACCTAGGCGTGCTCGCGGCGTCGTTCAACCGCATGCAGGCCGGTTTGGCCGAGCGGCAGCGGCTGCAGGTCGCGTTCGGCTCCTACGTCGACCCCGCGTTGGCGGCGCGTCTGCTCGAGCAGGGCGACGACGTCTTCACCGGTGAGCGGCGCCAGGTGACCGTCATGTTCATCGATATACGTGAGTTCACGTCGTATGCCGAGGCCCACACCGCCGAGGACACCGTGATCCGCCTCAACGCGTTGTTCGAGATCGTCGTGCCCGCCATCGTCGACGCGGGTGGGCACGTCAACAAATTCCTCGGCGACGGCGCGTTGGCGGTCTTCGGCGCCCCGAACGAACTGCGCGGCCATGCCGACGCGGCATTGGCCGCCGCCGTCGCGATACATCGTCTCGTCGCGGAGCGCTTCGTCGGCGAGCTTCGCATCGGCATCGGGATCAACACCGGCCTGGTGATCGCCGGCACCATCGGTGGCGCGGGCAAACTGGAGTTCACCCTGATCGGTGACACCGTCAACGTCGCCGCCCGGGTGGAGCAGCTCACCAAGGCCACCGGCGACGACATTCTGCTCACGCAGCAGTCGGTCGACGCCCTCATCGACCGCTCAGTCGACCTGGTGGATCGGGGTTTTCACGTCGTGAAGGGCAAAGCGGCCGCCGTGCAGGTTTTCGGTCTGGCCGGCTTATGACGACCGCCCAGTCATCTTCACAGCCTCCTCGGTGAGGACCCTGCCGCCCACGCCGTCGACAGCCCGGCGGAAGGCCTGTACGCCGAGACCCATTGCCAGGGAACGCAATTGGATGGTCTGGTCGGTGACGGTATGCCACTGGTCGGCGGGCAGTCCGGCCTCGACGAACGGTCCCCAAATGCCGTCGCGGCAAAGGTCGACGAGGGCCTGTGCGCTCGCAGTCTGCTGCTCGGCCATCAGGATCAGGGTCCGCGTGACGTCACTCAGCGCTAGCCCGAGGTCGACCAGCTTCTCGACGTAGTCGAACGTTGCCGTATCGGTGATGACGAGGAGTTCGTCGTCGACAACTTCGACCAGTCCGCACGACGACAGGTCCTGCTCGGCGTCGGCGCCGAACCGGTCGGCCAAGTCGGTCCTTTTCATCTCCATCGATCCGGTGGGATTGGCCGGGCTGAGCACTTCGGCGGCGAGGCGGCGTATGTCGGGTGCCGACTCGGCCGACTGGTCCAGTATCCGTCGGCTGACATCAAGCGGAAAGCCTTGCGCCCGAAGTGATTTGATCCGCTCGATGCGGGCCAGGTGATCGTCGGTATAGATCCCGATGCGCCCGCGGCGCTGCGGCGGTGGCAGCAGGCCGAGCGTTTGCCACTCGCGGATGTTCCGCGCGGTCATGTCGACGCGGCGGGCGAGTTCGTCGATCGTCATCTCCAACGCGGCCGGGCTCCCTTGTCAATTACGGACTCAACAGTTACGGTCCGATCTGTAATCGTAGCTCGGAGGCGTGACCGATGGCAGTTGCTAGCGCAGTCCAATTCACCGGCTCGGCGATCAAGGTGCTCAGCGGTTCGGTGCGGGGCAACAAACGGGGACCCCGCCGGCCGGTCGGGGCGGCGATCACCAGCTACGACCCGCTGGACCCGGCGACGGCGGCACAACCGCACGAGGCCTTCCGGCGACTGCACGCCGGCAGTCGGGTGCAGTACAACTCGAGACGATCCGTGTGGATCCTGAGTCGGCTGGACGACGTCCGCTCGGCCCTGCGCGACTCCGCGTCGCTATCCAGCGCCGACGGCCCCACCCGGGTCCGGTTGCGGGTGCCGACGCTGGTCTCGAGCGACGGTGAAAAGCATGCTCAGCTGCGCCGCCAGGTGATGCCCGCCTTTACGAAAGCGGCATTGGAGGGATGGCGGGCAACCGTCAACGCGCTGGCTGCCGAAACGGTGTGCGATGTGTTGGACCACCCCGGTTGCGACGTCATGCAGCGGTTGGCGATACCGGTGCCGGTGCGGCTGATAGCCCAACTGTTGGGCGTCCCCGACACGGACGTGGCCGATTTCCGACACTGGTCGGAAGCGTCCGTGCAGATCACCGATCTGGCGCTGACGGCGGACGGTGCCCGCAAGCTCGCAGGTGTGCTCAGGGGCGCGTGGGCGATGAATCGCTATTTCCGGCGGCAGTTCGCGGTGGGCGGGTTGAAGGGCTCGGCCACCATCCTCGGACGGCTTTTGGCCGAGAACGAGGCGGGCTCGCTTACCGACACCGAGCTCTTCCAGTTCGCGATGCTGTTGCTGCTGGCGGGCAACGAGACGACCACCAATCTGCTGGGTGGGATGTTCGCCACGCTGGCCGACGACCCCGAGCAGTTCGATCTCTTGCGCTCCGATCCCACGCTGGTCCCGATGGCGGTCGAGGAAAGTCTGCGGTACCTGTCGCCGGCCCAGAATATCTATCGCACGGCGCTCAGCGACTACCGAGTCGGGGAGGTAACCATTCCGGCCGGCGCGCGGATCCTGCTCTGCATCGGCGCCGCCAACCGCGATCCGCGGGTCTTCGACGAGCCCGACCAGTTCCGGGTGCAACGAAACCCCACCCAGCACATCGCCTTTGGGTTCGGCGTCCACCTGTGTATCGGCGCGCAACTGACTCGCATGGAGGCCCAAGCGGTGCTTCGTGAACTCGTGACACGAGCGAGCGGGATGTCCGCGGCCGGTGAAACGAAGTGGTCGACCGGGAGCCTGTTGCGGGGTCCGACGCGCGTGCCGGTTCGTCTCACGCGGGCCTGACGGGTTGAGCGGTACAGCTCGCGCGGCTCGGAAGGTACTGAACTCGACAGAGTGAAGTGGCATGGTCGACGCGATGGCCGATGAAAATTCTTGCCCGGAGGTGTCATAACCGGCGTATCGCGTTCGTAGCGATCATGAAGGGCGGCCACCGCGGTTGCCCCACCATCCGAAGGAGCACGATCATGCCTCAGTATTTTCTGGGCGTCATCCACGACACAGCCGCCATTGCCGCCATGGCCGACATGACGCCGGAACAGAAGCAGCCCGTCTTCGACGCTGTCGACGTCTTCAACGCCAAGTTGCAGGCCGAGGGCGCCTGGGTCTTCGCCGGCGGCCTGACTACGCACGAGTCGACGGTCGGCGTTGACAACACCGGCGAGGCACCCCTCATCACAGACGGCCCGTTCACGGAGTCCAAGGAATACCTCTGCGGTTTCTGGATCATCGATGCCGTCGACCTCGACGCCGCTCTCGACTGGGCCAAAGCGGGCTCCCAGGCCTGCGGGACCCGTGTGGAGGTGCGGCCGTTCGAAGACGAAAGCTAGGCGCGAATCTTGCTGCGACGCTTCGGCGATAACGACCTCGCCGAGGAGTCGGCCAGCGTGGCCGCGGGGGCCCAACTGCGGTGACTTCGTTGAGTCTGCGGTGAGTGCGCTGCCTACTCGCACTCTTGCGCAGTGGACGCAGAGTGAGCGATGTGGCGTGGGGTCGCGGTTGTTGAGTCTGCGGTGAGTGTGGTGTCTTCTCGCACTTTTCCGCAGTGGACGCAGAGTGAGTGGTGTGGGCGCAGACTCGGCAGCAGCCGCAGACTCGGCAGCGGTGTCAGCCAGCAGCGGCAGCCCAGCAGCCCCGCCCGACCCCCACGTCTGCTCGCGGGATTAGGCCGACCGTCGGCGCCCCAGGGAGCCCTTCAGCAGCAGGTCGCGCTCGGCTTCGGACAGCCCACCCCAGACGCCGTAAGGCTCACCCACTTCCAGGGCATGCGACCGGCACTGCTCGATCACCGGGCAACGCCGGCACATCTCCTTGGCGCGCTGTTCGCGTTGCATGCGGGCACGGCCGCGCTCACCGTCGGGGTGGAAGAACATGGACGAATCCTGGCCACGGCACAGGCCCTGCAGTTGCCAGTTCCAGATGTCGGCATTCGGTCCAGGTAGCTGCTCAGGTTGCGGCATTGGATGTTCCTCTCTGCACGACACGCTCAAGTGAGTGATCGACTGATGTGAGTGGCGTCCCCGATGACTACCCGTCAAGATTACAAGTTAGGTGGGCTGTTGAAATTCAGTCAACATGTGTCTACTGTGACCAAAATCCGAAGCGTTGCAAGAGAATTAACTTTGCGTTCATCTCCCACGCATTTGTGGAACGCTAGCTGTGCTAACAGCAAGCCGGGTGTCGGGATATCCATGCAGCTCAAGCGGGTGACACCCGGCGTTGTCAATAACACACCGGCACTTGTGAGTAATATTCCGGTAACACAGATACCACAAACTTTTTACCACTGACGCGCAGTGCTATCACCGTGATTGAAACCCATCTCAGTCTGATCAATGAGGAGGCCCTGGTCGCGGCCGCCTTTGGAAATCGGCCCGACAGTTGGCCGCTGCCAACGGCGTCCACGCCCTACCAGTTGTGGCTGCGTGCCGTCGCCGCCGGCGGGCAGGGCCGCTACGGCAGCGCGTACCGCGACCTGGAGACGCTGCGGCGCGATATTCCGGCCGGGCCGCTGGTCTCGCTGGCGCACAGCACGCAGGGATCGTTCCTGCGCCAACTCGGGTGGCACACTCTGGCGCGCCGCTGGGACGGCCGCGCCCTGGCCCTGGCCGGCGGCGATCCGCAGGCCCGCGCCGACGCACTGGTCGGGCTGGCGGCCGACGCGCTGGGCGTCGGCCGCTTCGCCGCGTCCGCGACGTTGTTGACCCGCGCGGACGCCGCCGTGCAGGCGGCCGAGCTGCCCCAGGCCGTCGCGGAGCGGCTGGCGGTGCGCCGCCGCTGGGTGGGCGCCGAGCTGGCCATGTTCTCCGGGGCGGGCCCGACGGCGGTGCGGCACGCCGAGCAGGGCGTCGAGCTGGCGAGCGCCATGACCGTCCCGTCGGCCCGGCATCGGGTGAAAAGCGACGTGGTGCTGGCCGCGGCGCTGTGCAGTGCCGGTGACATCGAGCGCGCCCGCACCGTCGCCGACGCCGCGCTACATGCAACCGAACGATTTGCGCTTATACCACTTCGGTGGGCATTAGCCCGCTTGCTGGCCGATATCGGAAGCGTCACATTTACGGCACAAGAACTACACCAATTTCGCGATATCTGTGCAGGTCAGGTGCGGCGTGCGGGTGGGACCTGGCATTCTGCTTGAAATGGATTTCGGCATTTATTGCCGGTCCGTGAGTTAGCCCCGGGATGTGTCCAGTTCGTAACGTTGGAGATACCGCCGTCGATGACAATTCAAGGGGAACGTCTCGACGCTGTGGTTGCGGAGGCCGTGGCAGGAGACCGGAACGCGCTTCGGGAGGTGCTGGAGACCATCCGTCCGATCGTCGTCCGATATTGCCGAGCGCGAGTCGGCACGGTCGACCGGGGAGGCCTATCAGCGGATGACGTGGCTCAGGAGGTTTGCTTGGCCACCATAACGGCGCTGCCGCGATACCGGGACCGGGGACGCCCTTTCCTGGCCTTCTTGTACGGCATCGCGGCCCACAAGGTTGCCGACGCCCATCGGGCCGCCGGCCGCGATCTCGCCTACCCCGCCGAGACTGTTCCCGAATGCCGCTCGGCCGACGCCGGCCCGGAACAGCTGGCCATCGAAGCCGACTCGGTCACCCGGATGAACGAACTGCTCGACATCCTGCCCGCCAAGCAGCGCGAGATCCTGATCCTGCGGGTGGTGGTCGGCCTGTCCGCCGAGGAGACCGCCGCCGCGGTGGGCAGCACGACGGGCGCGGTCCGGGTGGCCCAGCATCGGGCGCTTCAACGGTTGAAAGACGAGATTGTCGCGGCAGGTGATTATGCGTGATCTAGGTTCTGATTTGGGTTTTTCCGGCGACGATCGGCCGGCCGGCCTGGACGAGTTGGCCCGCACCGATCTGCTGCTCGACGCGCTCGGCGAGCGCGCGGACCCGGTGTTCGACGACACTGACGACCCCATGGACGAAGCGCTGGCCGCCCTGATGGGGCAGTGGCGCGACGACCTGCGGTGGCCTCCGGCCAGCGCACTGGTTTCGCCTGAGGAGGTCGTCGAGGCGCTGCGCACCGGAATAGAGGACCGCCGCCGCGCGCGGCACGGCCTGGCGGCAGTCGGGTCGGTCGCCGCGTCGCTGCTGGTGCTCAGTGGCTTCGGGGCGGTGGTGGCCGAGGCCCGGCCCGGCGACACCCTCTACGGCCTGCACGCGATGTTCTTCGACGAGCGGCACGTCAACGAAGACCACGTGGTGCTGTCGGCGAAGGCCGATTTGGCGAAGGTGCAGCAGATGATCGACGAGGGCCGGTGGACGCAGGCCCAGAATCAGCTCGCCGAGATCAGCAGCGCCGTGCAGTCGATGAACAACGACGGCCGCCGGCAGGACCTGATCAACGAGCTGAACCTGCTGAACACCAGGGTGGAGAGCCGCGACCCGAACGCGACGCTGCCGCTGGCCGCGCCGCCGCCCCCGGCGGTGGCCCAGGTTCCGCAGTCGAAGGTTCCGCAGTCGAAGGCTCCGAAATCGAGACCGGCCCCGCCCGTCGCCTCGACGACCCCGCCCAGCACGACGGCGGTGACCACGTCGCCGCCGACAACCACCGCGCCGCCGACAACCACGACGAACCCCACTACGACGTCGTCAACCAAGCACCATCATCACGACAAGTCGTCGACTTCAGCGGAGCCGACTCCGTAACGTCGCCGAGACCCAATGCAGCGCCGCGGCGACAGTCCTCACATTGCAGGCTCGGGCCGTGAGGGGCCTGATATTGCCGGGTTTTGGCGGGATTTCTGCGAATTTGGGCGCCTTCGCGGCGGGCGGGGTGGTGAACGTCGCCCCCGTCGCGCCCTCGCGGGCTGGCGGCGGCCCGAGCCGCCGTGCGAGCGTCCACACGATGCCGGGGCGCTCGCCGACAGTGAAATCCCTGCGAGATCCAAGCCGTCTTTTCGCGACCAGTTCACTCTCGGCGCAGCGGTGACGCCGGAGGACGGGTGAATCAGTGGCGGCGGTGATAACCGTCGGCGTCTGAGGTGGCCTCGTTAAGCGAGGCGTCCGCGTATCCGCGGCAGTAATCCCAGGTGACGTAGGAGTCCGGCTCGGGGTCGTAGGCCGGCTCGTGCGGGCGGACGGTGCCGTCGATCAGCAGCTGCAGCAGGTTGGCGCGCAGCATGTCCCAGTCGTGGTAGTGATCCTGCTGACACTCGTCGCAACACACGACGAGCCCGCGAATCCCCTTGTGCGCGAGCAGGGCCTCATACACGGCCAGGTCGGCCAGGTCGGCCTCGACCGCCATCCGCTCCTGCTGATCCAGGGGCTGGCCCGGCTCTACAGCATCGAGGGCTGACGACGGGTCATAGGGGTCGTCGGCGAACGGGTCGGGCGGCAAACCCGGCGGGAGGTGGTCGCGCACGCCTCTAGGGTACGCAGTCGGGCGACAATAACGCTAGCTGCTCAATCCCAGTGCCATTCCCGGGCTATTCCCGAGCCGAGCCACACCGAATAGCTGCCAGTGGGGCCGTCGCTGAGCCGATAGGATGGGCTTCTCGCTTCGAATCACTTCGAATCACGTCGAACCACCCGCAAGCATGCGTATGGGAGGACCCGCAGATGTCCCGTGGCATGTCAGGCCTCGAAGAAAGCTCTGACCTGGTCGCCAGTCCGTACGTGCGCGACGCCCCGCTCGGGAGCCTGGCGGTCGAGCAGGTGCCGACCGGCGGCGACAACCCCAACAAGATCGCGATGCTCGGGCTGACGTTCGACGACGTCCTGCTGCTGCCCGCGGCGTCCGACGTGGTGCCCGCCACAGCGGACACCTCCAGCCAGCTCACCAAGAAGATCCGGCTCAAGGTGCCGCTGGTCAGTTCGGCGATGGACACGGTCACCGAGTCGCGGATGGCCATCGCGATGGCCCGCGCCGGCGGAATGGGCGTGCTGCACCGCAACCTGCCGGTTGCCGAACAGGCCGGCCAGGTCGAGATGGTCAAGCGGTCCGAGGCCGGCATGGTCACCGACCCGGTCACCTGCCGGCCGGACAACACGTTGGCGCAGGTCGACGCGCTGTGCGCGCGGTTCCGCATCTCCGGGCTGCCGGTCGTCGACGACGACGGCGCGCTCGTCGGGATCATCACCAACCGGGACATGCGGTTCGAGGTCGACCAGTCCAGGCACGTCGCCGAGGTGATGACCAAGTCGCCGCTGATCACCGCGCAGGAAGGTGTCAGCGCCGACGCGGCCCTGGGCCTGCTGCGGCGTAACAAGATCGAGAAGCTGCCGATCGTCGACGGCCACGGCCGGCTGACCGGCCTGATCACGGTCAAGGACTTCGTCAAGACGGAGCAACACCCGCTGGCCACCAAGGACAGCGACGGCCGCCTGCTGGTGGGCGCGGCCGTCGGCGTCGGCGGGGACGCGTGGGTGCGCGCGATGATGCTGGTCGACGCCGGCGCGGACGTGCTGATCGTCGACACCGCGCACGCGCACAACCGGCTGGTCCTCGACATGGTCGCCCAGCTCAAGGCCGAGGTCGGCGACCGGGTCGAGGTGATCGGCGGCAACGTCGCCACCCGCTCCGCGGCGGCCGCGCTGGTCGAGGCCGGCGCCGACGCGGTGAAGGTGGGCGTGGGCCCCGGCTCGATCTGCACCACCCGGGTGGTGGCGGGCGTCGGCGCTCCACAAATCACAGCGATTCTGGAAGCCGTCGCGGCGTGCGGAGCGTCCGGTGTGCCGGTGATCGCCGACGGGGGACTGCAGTACTCCGGCGACATCGCCAAGGCGCTGGCCGCGGGCGCGTCGACGGCCATGCTGGGCTCGCTGCTGGCGGGCACCGCCGAGGCGCCCGGCGAGCTGATCTTCGTCAACGGCAAGCAGTACAAGAGCTACCGCGGCATGGGGTCGCTGGGCGCCATGCAGGGTCGCGGCCCTTCTGGTTTGGGAGGCAAGTCGTACTCCAAAGACCGCTACTTCGCCGACGACGCGCTGTCGGAGGACAAGCTGGTGCCCGAGGGCATCGAGGGCCGGGTGCCGTTCCGCGGCCCGCTGTCGTCGGTGATCCATCAGCTGACCGGCGGCCTGCGCGCCGCGATGGGCTACACCGGCTCACCCACCATCGAGGTGCTGCAGCAGGCACAGTTCGTCCGGATCACCCCGGCCGGCCTCAAAGAGAGCCATCCGCACGACGTCGCGATGACCGTCGAAGCGCCGAACTACTACGCACGCTGAGAGCCCGCTGACGAAAATGGTCGAAATCGGGATGGGCCGCGCCGCCCGTCGCACCTATGAACTGAGCGAAATCAACATCGTGCCGTCGCGGCGCACCCGATCGTCGCAGGACGTGTCGACGGCGTGGCAGCTCGACGCCTACCGGTTCGAGATCCCGGTGCTCGCACACCCGACGGACGCGCTGGTGTCGCCGGAGTTCGCGATCGAGCTCGGCCGGCTCGGCGGGCTCGCCGTGCTCAACAGCGAGGGCCTGATCGGCCGGCACGCCGACGTCGAAGCCCGGGTGGCGCAGCTGGTCGAGGCCGCCAGCAAGGAGCCCGAGCCGTCGGCGGCCATCCGGCTGCTGCAGGAGCTGCACGCAGCCCCGCTCAACCCCGACCTGCTGGGTGCCGCCGTGGCCCGCGTCCGCGAAGCCGGCGTCACCACCGCGGTGCGGGTCAGCCCGCAGAACGCCCAGGCGCTGACGCCGGTGCTGGTGCAGGCCGGCATCGACCTGCTGGTCATCCAGGGCACGATCGTCTCCGCCGAGCGGGTCGTCCGCGACGGCGAGCCGCTCAACCTCAAGACATTCATCGCGGAGCTGGACATCCCCGTCGTCGCCGGCGGCGTGCAGGACCATCGGACGGCCCTGCACCTGATGCGCACCGGGGCGGCCGGCGTCATCGTCGGCTACGGCGCCACCCGCGGCGTGACCACCACCGACGAGGTGCTGGGCATCAGCGTGCCGATGGCCACCGCAATCGCCGACGCCGCCGCCGCGCGCCGCGAGTACCTCGACGAGACCGGCGGGCGCTACGTGCACGTGCTGGCCGACGGCGACATCCACACCTCCGGCGAGCTGGCCAAGGCCATCGCCTGCGGCGCCGACGCGGTGGTGCTGGGCACCCCGCTGGCCGAGGCGGCCGAGGCGCTGGGTCAGGGCTGGTTCTGGCCGGCCGCGGCGGCGCACCCGTCGCTGCCGCGCGGGGGGTTCCTGCAGATCGCCGTCGGCGAGCGGCCGTCGCTGCAACAGGTCCTCAACGGTCCGTCCGACGACCCGTTCGGCACCCTGAACCTGGTCGGCGGCCTGCGCCGGGCGATGGCCAAGGCCGGCTACTGCGACCTCAAGGAATTCCAGAAGGTCGGCCTGACCGTCGGCACCTGACGTCCAGCGCCCGTCCGTCAGGGGCAGGTGATCGTGAGTTTGAAGTTCAGCGATCCCGGGGGGTAGGCGGGGTATTTCGGGGCAGTGCCGGACGTCTTGACGGTGAGGCCGGGGAATGCCCAGGGTGGGCCGCCGGGGATAATTTCGGCCTGGGTTCCGTTGTAGGGACCGGTCGTATAGCTGCCGCCGCCGTTCGGGAGATTGATGGTCAGGTCTTTCAAGGTGGCCCCTTGGTGCAAGAGGTTGACGACTATTTGTGTATCACTCATGTGGGTTCGGATATGCACGGTCTTGTCGGGGGAGTAACTGTCCCAACCGCATTCGACGTTGCCGATGATGGGCTCGGGTTTGCCATTGAGTTCTAACTGCACCAGTGGGTTCGGGGTCCGCGGGATGCCGGGTATCACCATGGGCGTGGATTCGGGCGCGGTTGTGGCGGGCGCGGCCGGCGTTTGCGCCGTGGCCGCAGACGGTGTTGCGCCGTGCTGCTTCGGTTCATGAGCGGCGACGATGCCGGCCGCGGCCACAGCCACGATGGCGGCCAGCGCACCGCCGGTGATGAGCATCGGTCGTGGGTCGGCGGTGGTGCCGCCGCGGGCAGCGAAAAACTCTCGGCTTTGCGGACTCACCAGGCTGCGGACGACCAGCAGGGCGATTGCGATTCCAGCGATCGACGAAAGCGGATTTCCGTAATGAAAGACGGCCATGGTCGTTGCTTGGATGACCTGACCCGCCACCAACACGAACGCGGTATAGATGAGGATCTTGTTGGTTGTTCCCCGCAGCACTGCTACGCCGCCCCACGTGCTGAAGACGGCCAAGGCCAGGTCGAAGATCACATAGGCGTAGGCAATGCCCGACGGGCCAAACAATTCGTTACCAGCTATTAGGAAACTCAGAAATGCGCCGGATAGCTGCATGAACGCGGCAATGAAAGCGAAAACCGCGGCCGTCGTGACGGCGCGCGGCCGGCGAGCGGCGTCGTGTGCCCCAGTGGCATCCGGCGGCAGCATCTGATCCGACATGTTCCCCCCAAATCAATCGGCTTAGCTCGGTTTTCGAGCTAATTACGACGTGACGACATCAGAAAGAACGTGACGTTGGCGCCGTCGACCTGCGTGATCCGCATGTGCGCGGTGTACGGACCCTCTGGCCCGGTGAAGTGACAGTCGAACTCGTTGGTCACCTTCGCTTCCACACCCGACGGACAATTCACGTCGTAGGGGTGAAAGCCCGTCTGGCTCGCGACGCTGTCGGCCACCGCCTTCGCCGCGGCTGAGGGCGACACGGTTCCCGACGCGCTGCTCGGGTCGGCCCATGCCGCGCCCCCACAGCCGATCACCGGCACCGCTCCCAGCACCGCAAGCGCCCTTGCCGCCGTCCGCATCGTCATCGTGGTTGTCCCTTCTCGTCGCCGCTCGCCCGCAGAGCAGACTCACATGAGAATCGCACGACAGCGCGCAGATTTGTGCGATTGTCTGTCCGCTCGCCGTAGGCTGGGCCGATGAAGCCGGATTACGACGTCCTGATCATCGGTTCGGGTTTTGGCGGCAGCGTCAGCGCGCTGCGGCTTACCGAAAAGGGCTACCGGGTCGGCGTGCTGGAAGCCGGTCGGCGCTTCACCGACGAGGAGTTCGCCAAGACGTCGTGGGACCTGCGCAAGTTCCTGTGGGCGCCGCGACTGGGCTGCTTCGGCATCCAGCGCATCCACCCGCTCAAGAACGTGATGATCCTGGCCGGCGCCGGGGTGGGTGGCGGCTCGCTGAACTACGCCAACACGCTCTACGTGCCGCCGGACCCGTTCTTCAACGACCAGCAGTGGAAGCACATCACCGACTGGCGCGGCGAACTCGGGCCCCATTACGACCAGGCGCAGCGGATGCTCGGCGTGGTGTACAACCCGACGTTCACCGACGCGGACCGCATCGTCAAACAGGTCGCCGACGAGATGGGGTGCGGCGACACGTTCGTGCCGACGCCGGTCGGCGTGTTCTTCGGCCCCGACGGCACCCAGGCCCCGGGCGTCACCGTGCCCGACCCGTTCTTCGGGGGCGCCGGGCCGGCACGCACCGGCTGCCTGGAATGCGGCTGCTGCATGACCGGCTGCCGCCACGGCGCCAAGAACACCCTGGTGAAGAACTACCTCGGGCTCGCGGAATCCGCAGGCGCACAGGTGATTCCGATGACCACGGTGAAGGGGTTCGAGCAGCGGTCCGATGGGCTGTGGGAGGTGCGTACCGTACGCACCGGCAGCTGGCTGCGCCGCGACAGGCGCACGTTCACCGCCACCCACCTGATCCTGGCCGCGGGCACCTGGGGCACTCAGCACCTGCTGTTCCGGATGCGCGACGCCGGGAAACTGCCCAGGCTGTCGAACAAGCTGGGCGTTCTGACTCGGACCAACTCCGAGTCGATCGTCGGCGCCGCGACCCTGTCGGTGAACCCCGACCTGGACCTGACCCACGGCGTGGCGATCACGTCGTCCATACACCCCACGCCGGACACCCACGTGGAGCCGGTTCGCTACGGCAAGGGCTCCAACGCGATGGGGCTGCTGCAGACCCTGATGACCGACGGCTCCGGCCCGGGCGGCACCGACGTACCGCGCTGGAAGCAACTGCTGGACCAGGCCAGATCGGACCCGAAGCACATCCTGCGGCTGCTCAATCCCAGGCAGTGGAGTGAGCGCACGCTGATCGCGCTGGTGATGCAGCACCTGGACAACTCGATCACCACGTTCACCAAGCGCGGCAAGCTGGGCATCCGCTGGTACACGAGCAAGCAGGGCCACGGCGAGCCGAACCCCACCTGGATCCCGGTCGGCAACGAGGTCACCCGCCGCATCGCCGAAAAAATCGACGGCGTGGCCGGCGGCACCTGGGGCGAGCTGTTCAACATCCCGCTGACCGCCCACTTCCTCGGCGGCGCGGTGATCGGCGACAGCCCCGAGCACGGCGTCATCGACCCGTACCACCGGGTGTACGGCTACCCGACGATGTATGTCGTCGACGGCGCGGCGATCTCGGCCAACCTGGGCGTCAACCCCTCGTTGTCTATCGCCGCACAGGCCGAGCGCGCCGCGTCGTTGTGGCCGAACAAGGGCGAGAACGACCAGCGGCCCCTGCAGGGGGACGACTATCACCGGCTGGACCCGATCGCACCGGAGCACCCGGTGGTGCCCGCGGCGGCGCCGGGCGCTCTGCGGTGGCTGCCGATCGAGCCGGTCAGCGACGCCGTCTAGCGGGTGACCCCGCCGAACGTGAATTCCCTGCGAAATCGAGGCCGTTTTCTCGCAGCAGATTAACGCTCGGCGCAGCGGGTGAGGGTCTCGGCGCCGTCGGGCGCCTTCTAGCTCGCGAGCGGCTGGTCGAGCGGCGCGCCGCTGAGCACCCGGCTGCGTTCCCCGTGCACGCTGACCGGCACGTCGCCCATCAGGGTCACCCGGTGCATGAGGCGGGGCTGGTCGTCGTAGTCGTCGATGGCGCGGTGCTGCGTCGCCCGGTTGTCCCAGATGGCGACGTCGCCCGGCGCCCAGTTCCAGCGAACGGTGTTCTCTGGCATGGTGATTCGCCGTTGCAGCAATTCCAGCAGCACGCTTGATTCGTGGCTGTCCAGCCCCACGAAGTTGCGGACGAAATCGCCGGCCACCAGGGTGCGCTCGCCGGTCTCCGGGTGCACCCGCACGACGGGATGCTCGGTGCGGAAGTCCGCCTTCTCGAACACCTGCCGGAACACCTTCTGCGCGTCGGTCATCGCCGCGGCGGCTTCGTCGGTGATGTAGTCGTAGCGGTTGGTGTGCACGGCCCAGAGGTTGTCGACGAGGCACTTGAGCGGCTCGGGCAGCTGGTCGTACGCCGCCGCCGTGGACGCCCACAGCGTCGAGCCGCCGTAGCTGGGCAGGGTGACCGCCCGCAGGATCGAGGCGGCCGGGTAGTTCGCGGCGAACGTGACGTCGGTGTGCCAGCGATTGGCCTTGCCGAACTCGGAGTTGATCGGGGTGATGATCGGCGCGTTCTTGGCGGCCAGGACGGCGGCGGCGGGGTGGCCCACCGGCGTGCCGAGCAGCCCGCCGAACGCCAGCTGCTCGCCGTCGTCGAGGTGGTGCTGGTCGCGGAAGAAGACCACCTTGTGCGTCAACAGCGCCTGGTGGATCGCTTCCAGCGTGTCGGCGTCGAGGTCGCCCCCGAGTCGTACCCCGTCGATACGGGCGCCGATGCGGCTGCCCAGTTTGGTGACGGTGATCGTGTCTGTCATTGCAGTCGTCCTTGCTTCAAGCCTGGTGTAGTCAGCTGACTACAGCGGCCAGTGTAGTCAGTTGACTACGGTTCGGCAAGGGCCCCGCGCTCAGCTCGCAATCACCTCGAGCGGGGCGCCGCTGATCACCCGGCTGCGTTCGCCGTGCACGTTGACCGGGACGTCGCCCAGCAGGGTGACCCGATGCATCAGCCGCCGCTGGTTGTCGTAGTCGTCGATGGCCCGGTGCTGGGTGGCGCGGTTGTCCCAGATGCCGACGTCACCCGGCGCCCAGTTCCAGCGGATGGTGTTCTCCGGCTGGGTGATTCGCCGCTGGAGCAGTTCGAACAGGACCTGCGACTCGTGCGGTTCCAGGCCGACGAAGCTGCGGACGAAGCTGCCGGCCAACAGCGTGCGTTCGCCGGTTTCGGGGTGCACCCGCACCACCGGGTGTTCGGTGCGGAAGTCCGGCTGCTGGAAGCCCTGCACCAGGGTCCGCTGAGCATCGGTCAGGGATTCCAGGTCGGCATCGTTGATCGCGTAGTCGAACTTGTTGGTGTGCAGGGCCCAGAGGTTTTCGACGAGGTGTTTCAGCGGTGCGGGCAGGTGGTGGTAGGCGGCCGCTGTGGAGGCGAACAGCGTCGAACCGCCGTAGCCGGGCAGGGTGATCGCTCGCAGGATCGAGGCCGCCGGGTAGTTCGCGGCGAAGGTGACGTCGGTGTGCCACTGGGTCGCCTTGCCCCATTCGGAGTTGATCGGTGTGATGATCGGCCCGACGTCGCCGACGCCGACGAAGGCCCGCGCGGCCGGGTGGGCGACCGGCGTGCCCAGCAACCCGGCGAAGGCGAGGTGCTGCTCGTCGTCGAGATGGTCCTGGCCCCGGAAGAAGATCACCTTGTGGACCAGCAGCGCCCGGTGGATCTGCTCGACGGTGTCCGGGTCGAGGTCGCCGCCGAGTCGCACTCCGTCGACTTGGGCACCGATGCGGCTGGTGAGCTTCCTGATGATTACCGGCTGTGTCATTGCTGTCGTCCTGGCGCGAGGGGAGGTGTAGTCAGTTGACTACCTCAGTTAACGTAGGTGCGTGACGGACGGGTCGGCAAGCATTTCGCGCGGGAAGATTCCCACCGGTCGGGAAGAGGTGGCCGCGGCGATCCTGCAGGCGGCCACCGACCTGTTCGCCGAGCGCGGGCCGGCCGCGACGTCCATCCGCGACATCGCCGCCCGGTCGAAGGTCAACCACGGCTTGGTGTTTCGCCACTTCGGCGCGAAGGAACAACTGGTGGGCGCCGTGCTCGATCACCTGGGCGCGGCGACCACGGCACTGCGGCGTGGCGGCGCACCCGACGCGGAGCTGGAGGAAGCCATGGACCGGCATTTGCGGGTGATAGCCCGCACCTTGCTGGACGGCTACCCGGTGGGACAACTGCAGACGCAGTTCCCCGGCATGGCGGAGCTGCTGGAGGCGGTGCGCCCCCAGTTCGACGACGACCGCAGCGCGCGGCTGGCCGTCGCCAATGCCGTTGCGCTGCAATTCGGCTGGCGGCTCTTCGAACCGTTCCTGCGCGCATCGACCGGTCTAGACGAGCTGACGGACACCGAATTGCGCGAGGCCGTGCTGGCCGAGTTGGCGCGCATCGTCGAACCGCACTGAGCCCGCTTGCCGCCTTTGGGCGCCTCAGCGCATGAATTCCGCAAGGTTTTCCCAAACATTCTTTTAGCGCCGTCGCCGATCGTCATCGCCATGACGACAAGCATTGTGAAGACGACGAGCGCGCTGGCCGCGCTCGTCACCGCATCGGTGATCGGGTTCGCGGGCGCGGCGCACGCCGCTCCCAACCCCGTGGGCAACGGGCCCCGGATGTACGGCGACCCCGCCGCCGCCGCGCCGTTCTGGCGCAGGCAACACGGGACGGACTGCGCGCAGATGGCCGTCGCCGACGTGGTGGGCGAGGTCACCCGCCGCCAGCCCGACGAGCCGCAGATCAAGGCGCTGTCGCAGGCCACGCCGAGCTCCGTTCACCCCGGGCCGATCTGGCAGCCCGGCGGCCCCACCGACAACCGGGATCTGCCGATTCTGTTGGCACACTACGGCGTTCGGTCCACGATGGGCCTGTTCACCCTCGACGCGCTGGAGGACGAGCTGGCGCGCGGACACAAGGTGATCGCCGGGGTCAACAGCGAGATCCTGTGGAACGCGCGGGGCGACCGTTCCCGCGAGGACCACTTCGTCGTCGTCACCGGCATCGACACCAGGGCCGGCATGGTGCACCTCAACGACAGCGGCATCGACAGCGGCCGCGACGAGCAGGTTCCGCTCGCCGCCTTCGAACGGTCGTGGGCGACCAGCAACAACTTCGCCGTGGTAACCGGTTGAGCGTCAGTTCAATTCCGCTCGCAGGCCGCGGCGGTGCACGGGCTCGCGACCGGGCGGCGGCTGCGGCGGCGGCAGCAGCGGCTTGCGCTTGCGCACCGCGATCGTCGTCGGCGACTCCGTGCTCAGCACGAGTTCCTCGCCCGCGTGCCGGATGGTCAGCTCGCTGCCAGGGCCGTCGCGCAGGGTGTAGGTGACGTCGTCGTGGTTGACGTCGGCGGTCACCCGGAACTCGCGCCAGCGCAGCCGGAACCTCAGCCGCGAGATGCCGTCGGGCAGATGGGGGTCGATCTCCAGCACGCCGTCGTCGTCGCGCAGGCCGCCGAAGCCGGCGACCAGGGCCGTCCACGCGCCGGCGAGTGAGGCCATGTGCAAGCCGTCGCGGGTGTTCTCGTGCAGGTCGCGCAGGTCGATCAGCCCGGCCTCATACGCATAGTCGTGGGCCAGCTCCATGTGGCCGACCTCGGCGCACATCACCGCCTGCGTGCACGCCGACAGCGACGAGTCGCGCACCATGCGCCGCTCGTAGTAGTCGACGTTGCGCGCCTTCTGTTCGGGGGTGAAGGCGTGGCTCTGCCACTGCATCGCGAGCACCAGGTCGGCCTGCTTGATCACCTGCGCGGGGTACAGCTTCACGTAGGCCTCGTGCAGCAGCAACGGGTAGGTGTTGTTGGTCTCGAAATCCCACTCCGCGAAGGTGGTGAAGCCATCGCACTGCTGGTGGACGCCGAGCTCCTCGTCGTAGGGGATGTGGGCGGCGTTGGCGGCGTTGCGCCAGGCGGCCATCTCCTCGTGGGTGACGCCGACGTCTCCCGCCGCGTCCGGGTGGCGGCCGCACGCCTCGGCGGCGTTCAGCAGATTGTGTGCCGCCATCAGATTGGTGAACACGTTGTCGCGGACGATTGCGGTGTATTCGTCGGGCCCGGTGACGCCGTCGAGGTGCCAAACGCCGTGACGGTCGTGGTGGCCGAGCGACATCCACAGCCGGGCCGTCTCGATCAGCACCATCAGGCCGCACTCTGCTTCCAGCGACTCGTCGCCGGTGACCGTGCGATACCGCTCGAAGGCCATCGCGATGTCGGCGTTGATGTGCCACGCCGCGGTGCCGGCCGGCCAGTAGGCCGAGCACTCCTGGCCGCGGATGGTCCGCCACGGAAAGCTGGCGCCGTCGAGGCCGAGTTCGGCCGCCCGCTCCTTGGCCAGATCCAGCGTCGAGGCCCGCCACCGCAGCGCGTCGGCGACCGCGTGTGGCACCGTGTAGGTGAGCACCGGCAGCACGAAACCCTCTGTGTCCCAGAAGGCGTGGCCGTCATATCCGGTTCCGGTGAGGCCCTTGCTGGGGATGGCCCGGCGCTCGGCGCGGGCGCTGGCCTGCAACAGGTGGAACAGCCCGAACCGCACCGCCTGCTGGCTCTCCGGGTCGCCCTCGACTTCCACATCGGCCGAGTCCCAGAACAGGTCCAGATAGGTCTTCTGCCCGTCGACCAGGCCCTGCCACCCGCTGTAGCGCGCGTTGTTCAGCGCCGCCGCCGCCTGGTCGCGCAGCGCCGGGCGGGACCGCAGGCTGGACCAGCCGTAGGCCAGGTACTTGACGATGCGCAGCTGCTGGCCGGGACGCAGCCCGCAGATGATGGTGGTGCGGGCCAGGTCGGGGCGGGCATCGGTGACGACCTCGACGCGCCCCGGCACGTCGACCTCGTGGTCCATCGCGGCGGCCATCATCAGGGCGCTGGCGCGGGTGCGGTGCATGAGAAGCGCTCCGCGCTCGTTGCTTTCGTGCGCGACGGCCTCCAGCGGGTTCTCCAGGATGGCCGACACCCGCGGGTCGTCCGAGGTCTCCGGTTGGTCCTCGTTGGTGACAAGTTCGGATTGCACGGTGACGCGGGCGAATTCGCCGATCGCCTCGACGACGTACTCGATGGCCGCCACGCTGCGGTGGACCAGCGACACCAACCGGGTGGACACCACCTTGACCTGCTTGCCGGTGGGCGAGCGCCAGTGCGCACGACGGCACAGCGTCCCCGCGCGCAGGTCCAGGGTCCGCTCGTGGTCGATCAGCTCGCCGTAGCGGACGTCGAACGGCTCGTCGTCGACCATCAGCCGCATGATCTTGCCGTTGGTGACGTCGACGACGGTCTGTCCGGCCTCCGGATAGCCGTACCCGGCCTCGGCGTACGGCAGCGGCCGAATTTCGTAGAACGAGTTCAGGTAGGTGCCCGGCAGGCCGTACGGCTCACCCTCGTCGAGGTTGCCGCGCAACCCGATGTGCCCGTTGGACAACGCGAACAGCGACTCCGACTGAGCGAGCAGCCGGAGGTTCAGCCGGGTTTCGCGGACCTGCCACGGTTCGACGGGAAAGGCTTCTTCGGTGATCATCGGGGACTATCACCGAGCAGGTCGGCCAGATCTGTCACCACGACGTCGGCGCCGTTGTCGCGCAAATCCTCGGCCTGGCCCACGCGGTCTACCCCTATCACGAAACCGAAGTTACCGGCACGGCCCGCCTGCACGCCGGATATCGCGTCCTCGAAGACTGCCGCCGCGTCGGGCTCGACGTCGAGCAACTCTGCGCCGCGCAGATAGGAGTCGGGCGCCGGCTTGCCCGCGATGTGTTCTTCGCGCAGGGTGACGCCGTCCACCCGCTGTTGGACGAACCGGTCCAGGCCCGTGATCTCGAGCACGTCGCGGGTGTTGGCGCTGGACGAGACCACGGCGATGTCCAGACCCGCGGCCGCGACGGCTTCCAGGTAGCGTCGCGACCCGTCGAACACCTCGACCCCGTCGTCATGCAGGACCCGCTGGAACATGTCGTTCTTGCGGTTTCCCAGGCCGTAAATGGTCTCGGCGTCCCCGGAGTCGTCGGGGTCGCCGTCGGGCAATTCGATTCCGCGGCTGTCCAGAAACGAGCGGACCCCGTCCTCGCGCTTCTTCCCGTCCACGTATTTGCGGTAGTCCGTGGCCGGGTCGAATGGGACGAACTTGTCCCCGGTGCGCTCGGCGCGCTGGGAGAGGTAGTCGTCGAACATGGCCTTCCAGGCCTTGGTGTGCACGCTCGCGGTGTCGGTGAGCACACCGTCGAGGTCGAACAGGCAGGCGCGCACCTTTTCGGGCAAACCCAGCGCAGAACTCACTCGGTCACCTCGCTTTCTTCGGATGATCGGTGATAGTCCACCATTCATCTTTGACCGTTATCGCCATCCGTTACACATCGAATTTGTGAGACGGCCGTACCGGAGCGAAAGTCGTTGGCATCGGCGTGGAATCGGGCCATTGACGGGCCGGTAAAAAAAGATGCGGATTTTCCGACGCATTTCCTTCCAGAGTCATAAAGTCTTGCCATCAGGCAGTCGCGACACGAGGTGGTGATCGGGCTTTGTGGATCTGTGATCGGGATGTCGTGCCTGCAGGCGAGAGCCGTCCAGGGGCTTTCGCCGTGGTCATGCCCGTCGAGGCAACGGCGGATGAGTCAAAGTCAAGGCAGCGCAAGGGACGGTTGTCATGAACATTTTCGTATCCCCGCCAGAGGTCACGTCGGCCCAGATGTACACCGGTGCCGGCTCGGCGCCGATGCTGGCGGCCGCGGCAAGCTGGGACGGTCTGGGCGCGGAGTTAAGCGCTGCGGCGCAATCGTTTTCGGCGGTAACGTCGAACGTGCCCTGGCAGGGCGCGGCGGCGTCGGCGATGACGGCGGTGGCCACCGAGTATTCGCGGTTCCTCGACTCGGCGGCGGTCCACGCGGTGAGCGCGGCGCTGCGGGCCAAGTCGACGGCCGCCATCTTCGAAGCGGCCCGGGCGGCGGTGACGCACCCGCTGGCCGTCGCCGCCAACCGCGTCCAGTTGGTGTCGCTGGTCAGGTCCAACCTATTCGGCTTCAACGCCCCGGCCATCGCGGCCGCCGAAGGCGCGTACGAGGCGATGTGGGCCAAGAACATCACCGCGCTGGTGGGTTATCACGGCGCGGCGTCCGCGGTGGCGGCGCAGTTGACACCCTGGCAGCAGGCGCTGAAGGCGCTGGGCGTCAACATCAGCAGCGACTCACCGCTGGGACAGGTCATGGCGAACAACTCGAGCGCGGTCGCCCGCTTGACCGACTTCACCCAGAGCCAGTTGGCCGCCACCCAGGCGCTCACCCGGGCCGACCTGTCGGCGGCGGGCAAGGCGGTGACGTCGGGTCAGATCGGCGTCGCTGCGCAGCGCGTCGCCGACGCGGGCCTGATCAACGTCGGCACGGCGGTGCGTCTGGCCGCTCGCACCGGTGATTTTCCGTTCGAGGTGGCCGGTCAGGACCTCAACCTTCTCGGTGGCGCGGGCGGCGGGATCAAGGCCTATGCCCTGGGGGTGCAGCCGGCGATTTCGGCCGTCGGCAGCGGTGGCCTGCTGAGCCAGCTGTTGACGAACAACCAGGACTCGGTGGCCAGCCTGCTGAGGTCCAACACCATCCAGCTCGACTATGCGCGAGAGCTCACCCACACCAACCTCGCGGCCGCGCAGGCCGCGCTCGGTTCGGGTGACTTCGGCACGGCCGCACAGGATGTCGGCAACGCGGTGCTGGTCAACGCCGGGACGACGTTGCGCGTCGGCGGCCAAACCGTCTTCGGGCTGCCGCTGATCGCCGGCCAGGACATCACCATCGCCGGCGGTGGCGCCAGCCTGCTCGGGAGGATCTCCGCCGAGCCTGCCGCCGCCTTGTTGGCGGTCACCGGCAACGGCGGGTCGCTGGACCAGTTGGCCAGCTACAACCAGTCGATGGTGGCGCAATTCCAGGAAGCGGGCGCGACTCAGCTTGCGGCCGTGCAGGCATTGACCCGCAGCGACCTGGCGGCGGCGGGTGCGTCGCTGGCGTCCGGTGACCTCGTCGGGGCGGTGCACCATGTCGCCGACGCCGGCCTGATCAATGCCGGCCAGACGCTGACCCTGGGCGCCCGCACCGGCGCGTTCGGTTTCCAGCTGGCCGGTCAGGACCTCAACCTCCTCGGCGGCGGGGGCGGCGGCATCGTGCGGGCCGATGCCTTGCAGGCGTTGGCGTTCCGCGGCGACGACGGCATGCTGTCCCAGCTGCTGTCGAACAACGCCGACGCCACGAACGGCCTGTTGCGGCAGAACACGATCGCGCTGGACAACGCCCGGACGTTCACCCAGCAGAATCTGGCGGCCGCGGGCGCGGCGCTCGGTTCGGGTGACTTCGTGACGGCGGCGCGCGACGTCGGCAACGTGGTGCTCGTCAACGCCGGGACAACGCTGCAGGTGGGCGGGCGGACCCTGTTCGCAGCCCCGCTGCTGGCCGGTCAGGACATCACCATCCTCGGCGACGGTTCCAGCCTGATCGGCGGCGGGAAGGTGATCGCGCAGGCCGCCGCGGCGATCGGCGGCGGCGACGGCGGGTTGCTCGACCAGCTGAGCAGCTACAACCAGTCCATGGTGGCGCGTTTCCATGCGTTCAACGCGGATCAGCTTGCGGCCGTGCAGGAATTGACCCGCAGCGACCTGGCGGCGGCGGGTACGTCGCTGGCCTCCGGTGACCTTGTCGGCGCGGTGCGCCACGTGGCCGACGCCGGGTTGATCAATGCCGGGACGACGCTGACCCTCGGCGCGCGCTCCGGTGCGTTCGGTTTCGATCTGGCCGGCCAGGACCTCAACCTGCTCGGCGGCGCGGGCCGCGTCAAGGCCGAGGCCTTCCAGTCGTTGGCGATGGTCCGCGGCGACGACGGCATGCTGTCCTCGCTGCTGTCGAACAACTACCAGGCCACGTCGGGTCTGTTGCGGCAGAACACGATCGCGCTGGACTTCGCGCACACGTTTACTCAGGAGAGCTTCGCAGACGCGGGTGCGGCGCTCGGTTCGGGTGACTTCGTCACGGCGGCGCGTGACGTCGGCAACGCGGTGCTGGTCAACGCGGGGACGACGCTGCAGGTCGGCGCGCGGACCGTGTTCGCGGCCCCGGCGCTGGCCGGCCAGAGTCTGGACATCCTCGGCCACGGTTCCAGCCTGATCGGCGGCGTGAAGGAAGCCGCCGCGGCAGCGTCACAGCAGTTGTTGGCGACGGCTCCCGACGGCGACCTGCTGGGCCGGATTACGGACTACAACCAGCACGCGGTGGCGAGCCTGCAGCAGGTGAACGCGAATCAGCTCGACGCGATGCACGAATTGACGCGCAGCGATCTGGCGGCGGCGGGTAAGTCGTTGACGTCCCTGGACCTCGTCGGTGCGGTGCGTCATGTCGCCGACGCCGGGCTGATCAATGCCGGCACGACGTTGACCGAGGCCTCGCGGACGGGCGCGTTCGCCTTCCAGCTGGCCGGTCAGGACCTCAACCTCGTCGGCGGCATGGGCGACGGCAGTGTGCGGACGGACGCGGTTGCGGCCTTTGCGGCGTATCGCGCCGACAACGGCATGTTGTCCCAGCTGCTGTCGAACAACTACGCGGACACGTCGGGCTTGTTGCGGCAGAACACCATTCAGCTTGAGTATGCGCGCGAGCTGGCCCACAGCGACCTGCTGGCGGCGCAGTCCGCACTCGGGTCGGGCGACTTCGTCACGGCGGCGCGCGGTGTCGGCAACGCGCTGCTCGTCAACGCCGGAACGACGGTGCAGGTCGGCGCCCAAACCCTGTTCGCCACTCCCGCAATGGCCGGCGAGGATCTCGACATCCTCGGCGGCGGCTCGAGCTTGATCGGCCGCCTGGCCGCAGAGAAGTGAGCCACGACTGACCCGATGAATATCTTCGTGTTGCCGCCGGAGGTCACGTCGGCGCAGATGTATACCGGGGCCGGTTCGGCGCCGATGCTGGCCGCGGCGGCGAGTTGGGATGGGCTCAGTAGCGAGTTGGCC
>NZ_JCALCE010000019.1:0-127574 GCF_059812195.1 Mycobacterium sp. NGS68
TCGGCCTCAGGCTCGGCAACCTCAGGTTCGGCGGCTTCGTCCTCAACGGCTTCCGGCTCCGCAACCTCGAGCTCGACAGCTTCGGGCTCCACAGTCTCAGGCTCGACGGCTTCAGGCGCCGCGACCGCTGGTTCCGCGGCCGCTGCCTCCACGACCTCAGGCTTCGGCGCCTTCTGCCGGCGTGACCTCAGTCTGCGCAGCCAGCCGCCTGCCTCGGGCGCTGCGACCGCGGCAGCCGCAACCTCAGGCTCGGCGACCTCGGGCTCGGGCTCCGCGGCTTCCGGCTCCGCGACTTCGGCCTCCGAGACCTCGACGGCTTCCGGCTCCGCGACTTCGGCCTCCGAGACCTCGACGGCTTCCGGCTCCGTGACTTCGGCCGCCGAGGCCTCGACGGCTTCCGGCTCGGCGACTTCCGGCTCCACCACGACTTCAGGCTCGGCGACCTCGGCCTCCGCGGCGTCAGCGGCCTCCACGTCGGCCTCCGCGGCCTCCACGTCAGCCTCCGCAGACTCAGCGGCTTCGACCGTTTCAGCCCCGGCGACATCGGCTTCACCAGCGTCGGTCTCGGGGCCTGCGGCAGCAGTCACGGTGGCGCCGGACGCGACCGTCGCCAACTCGGGCGTCAGCTCAGGCGCCGGCTCCTCCTCGTCGACAACCTCGGGGCCACGCAAACTTTCGGGATCCTCACGGCCCTTTGTCGCCAGAATCAGGTACACCACGGCCGCGATGAACACGAACGTCGACGTGAAGGAATTCACCCGGATGCCAGCGATGTGCGTGGCCGTATCATCGCGCAGCAGCTCAACCCAGAACCGGCCGGCGCAATACAGGGCGACATACACGGCGAACAGTCGGCCGTGACTGAGGGTGAACCGTCGGTCCAGGTAGATCAGTGCGACGAAGACCAACACGTTCCAGATCAGTTCGTACAGAAACGTCGGCTGCACGACAAAGGCCAACTGCCCGGTGGAGACGCCGTCGAGCGAATGCACGTCGTCGAACCCGGCGGGGTCGCGTCGATAGAAAATTTCCAATCCCCACGGCAGCGTGGTTTCGCGGCCGTAGAGCTCTTGGTTGAAGTAGTTGCCGAGCCGCCCGATCGCCTGAGCCAGCACGACGCCCGGGGCGAGCGCATCGAGCATGGGCGGCAACGGAATTCCCCGACGCCGACAGGCGATCCATGCGCCGACGGCCCCCAGCGCGATCGCACCCCAGATGCCCAGGCCGCCATCCCAGATGCGCAGTGCCGCGAGGAATCCGGCGCCGCCGGGCGCGAAGTACGTCCGCCAGTCCGTGGCGAGGTGATAGAGGCGACCCCCGATCAACCCGAACGGCACCATCCATAGCGCGACGTCGTAGATCACCCCGCGCTGCCCGCCCCGGGTCGCCCAGCGCCGGTCGGCAATCGCCAGCGCGACGATGATGCCGATGATGATGAAGAAGGCATATGCCCGAATGGGCAGCGGCCCAAGGTGCCACACGCCGCGCGGCGGGCTGGGGATATACGCCAGATACGTCGTCGTCATGCGGACATCCTCTGCCGCACCCCGGCCGCGAGTTCCTCGGTCAGCGCGCGCAGTCTCGGCATGCCGTCGGCCAACGCCGACACCAACGCGGAACCGACGATGACGCCGTCGGCGTAGCCGCCGATCTGCGCGGCCTGCTCGCCCGAGCGCACCCCGAGGCCGACGCCAACGGGTATGTCAGACACTGCCTTCACCCTCCCCACCAATTCGGGTGCGGCGTTCGACACCGCGTCGCGGGCACCGGTCACGCCCATGGTCGACGCCGCGTAGACGAATCCGCGCGACGCCTCGACGGTGGTCACCAACCGTTCGGGTGTCGACGACGGCGCCACCAGGAAAATCCGGTCGAGCCGGTGCTCGTCGGACGCCGCGATCCAGTTTTGCGCCTCGTCGGGAATGAGGTCGGGGGTGATCAGACCGTGCCCGCCCGCCGCCGCCAGATCGCGCGCGAACGCGTCAACCCCGTAGCGCAGCACCGGATTCCAGTAGGTCATCACCACCGCCCGCCCACCGGCATCAGCGACGGCCTCGACCGCGGACAGCGTGTCCCGGACCCGGACTCCCCCGCTCAGCGCCGCCTCGGTGGCCCGCTGGATTGTGGGCCCGTCCATCCCGGGGTCGGAGTAAGGCACCCCGACTTCGACGATGTCGCAACCGGATTCGACCAGAGCGGCCATCGCCTCCAGCGACGTCGGCACGTCGGGAAAGCCGGTGGGCAGATACCCGATGAGCGCCGCTCGGCCGTCCGAGCGGCAGGCATCGAAAGCCGGCGCAAGCCTGCTTGTTTCGAGGGTCATCGGCTCGAATCCGATTGGTTGTCCAGCAGACCGAACCACTTCGCGGCGGTCTCGACGTCCTTGTCGCCGCGACCGGACAGGTTCACCACAATGACCGCGCCGGAACCCAATTCGGTGCCCAGCTTCAGTGCTCCGGCGACCGCGTGTGCGGATTCGATGGCGGGGATGATCCCCTCGGCACGGCACAGCAGGCGGAACGCGTCCATCGCCTCGGCGTCGGTGATGGGCCGGTATTCGGCGCGGCCGGTTTCCCGCAGCCAGGCGTGTTCCGGTCCCACTCCCGGGTAGTCCAGACCGGCTGAGATCGAATGGGATTCGATGGTCTGGCCGTCCTCGTCCTGTAGCAGGTAGGAGTACGACCCCTGGAACGCACCCGGTGACCCGCCGGTGAATGTCGCCGCGTGCCTGCCGGTCTCGACTCCGTCGCCCGCCGCCTCATAGCCGACCAACCGCACGTCGGGGTCGTCGAGAAAGGCGTGAAAAATGCCGATGGCGTTGGATCCTCCACCGACGCAGGCGGTCACCGCGTCGGGCAGCCGGCCGGCCTGGTCCTGAATCTGCGCCCGGGCCTCCATCCCGATAATGCGCTGGAAATCGCGCACCATCGTCGGGAACGGATGCGGCCCGGCCGCCGTGCCGAAGCAGTAGTACGTGTTGTCGGCGTTGGTAACCCAATCGCGGAATGCCTCATTGATGGCGTCTTTGAGCGTCCGCGAGCCGGTTTCGACGGAAACCACCTCGGCACCCAGCAACCGCATCCGCGCCACGTTGAGCGCCTGCCGCGCGGTGTCGACGGCGCCCATGTAGATGACGCAGTCCAGGCCCAACAGGGCGCACGCGGTGGCCGTCGCGACGCCGTGCTGACCGGCCCCCGTTTCGGCGATCACCCGGCGTTTACCCATCCGCCGCGCCAGCAGGGCCTGACCGAGCACATTGTTGATCTTGTGAGAACCGGTGTGGTTCAGGTCTTCCCGCTTGAGGAAGATGCGCGCCGAACCCGCGTGTTCGCTAAGCCGCGCGGCCTCGTACAGCGGCGACGGCCGGCCGGCGTAGTTCGCCTGCAACTTGTCCAGGGTGTCCAGGAAGTCCTGGTCGACGCGTTCCTTCTCGTAGGCGGTGGTGACCTCCTCGATCACCGCCATCAGCGCCTCCGCCACGTAGCGGCCCCCGTACACACCGAAGTGTCCGCCCGAATCCGGGTCGTGGCGAGTAGGTTCGACGATTGCGGCGCTGGTGCGCGGAAGATCCGGGCGGGAGAGGTCTGACATCACCGAGGCTCGAGGCGCACGCGGCTCACGCGGCTAGCGGGCCGGTTTCGGGCAGGACGGGTGGGTACCGGCGGTGACCAGATCCGCGACCGCCGCACGCGGGTCACCGCTTTTCACCAGACCCTCACCGACCAGCACCGCGTCGGCACCCGCACCCGCGTACGCCAATAGGTCACCCGTGTGTCGCACACCCGACTCGGCAATCCGGATCACGTTGCTGGGCAGGCCAGGCGCGATCCGTGCGAAGCAGTCGCGGTCCACGTCCAGCGTCGTGAGATCGCGGGCGTTGACGCCAATCACGTTGGCTCCGGCCTTCAATGCCCGGTCGGCTTCCTGTTCGGTGTGCACCTCGACAAGCGCGGTCATACCGAGAGATTCGGTGCGGTCCAGCATCGACACCAGGGCGGACTGGTCCAACGCCGCCACGATGAGCAACAACATGTCGGCGCCGTGCGCCCGCGCCTCGTGAATCTGATAGGGCTGCACCACAAAGTCTTTGCGCAAGATCGGAATCGACACCGCGGCGCGCACCGCGTCGAGGTCGTCGAGCGAACCCTGAAAGCGCCGCTCCTCGGTCAGCACGCTGATGATGCGTGCGCCGCCGTCCTCGTAGGCCCGCGCCAGCTTTGCCGGGTCGGCGATCGGAGCCAGCGTGCCGGCCGACGGGCTGGCCCGCTTCACCTCGGCGATGACGCCGATGCCTGGTTCGCGCAGCGCGGCCATCACGTCGAGCGGCGGCGGTGCGGCGGCGGCAACAGCCTTGATTTCCGACAGGCTCACGGCCGCCTCACGCGCGGCGACATCGGCCCGGACTCCCTCAAGAATGGAGTCGAGGACGCTTGCCGGACTCATGCCTGCGGTTTCCTTCCACTGTCATCGCGCCGTCGCTGCGGCCCCCAGCCGATTTCCGCGACGTCCATGAAGGGTAGCGGCAGTCAGCGCACGCCCCGTCACCGACCCTCGGTGTCCGACTCGCGGGGTCGTTCGGTCGGGTCGCGGCCCTCGTCAAGCGCGTCCCAGATCATCCGCTCGGACATGTCCCCGTCGGACGCGTCCGCGCCGTCGTCCTCGCCGCGCGCAATGGCCCGACGGGCCGCGGGCGCCGCATATTTCGTGGTACCGGCGCGATCGGCTGACCCGATCAACAGGACGGCGGCGACCACGGTGCACACGGCCGCGGCGATCGCGGCGCCGGCTCCCAAGTAGTGCCGCTCGCTGCCCACCAGCGTCACCACCGGGATGTGCGCGAGGTCGGCGCCGCGCGCGGAGACGTCCGGGATCACCCACAGGCTGATGCCGAGATAGCCGACCGCAAAACTCGCCGCGGCGAGCAGCCCGGCCAGCAGCCGCATCGGCCAGCCGCGCACCGCCAACGCGGCGACGGCGGTCGCGAGCATCAACACCGCCAGCGGAATCAGCGCCGTCGACCATGCGGCGCCGGACAGCGTCACCGCCTTGGGCTGGCCCAGCCCGTCGGCGGACCGGATAGCGACCCACGGCACCCGCGAGGCCGTCCACAACAGGCCGGCGGCGACCACCAGCGACAGCTGCGCGATCCCGATCCTCAGCCGGCCGGTCAACCGGCGGGGACGGTCGGGCCGGGTATCACCCACGGCCGCGCACTTCCGGAGCGCTCAGCGTCTCGGCGGCGGCGATCGCCGCGAGCACCGCGCGGGCCTTGTTCGTCGCCTCGTTGAATTCGTACGGCCCGTTCGAGTCGGCCACCACCCCGCCCCCGGCCTGCACGTAGGCGGTGCCGTCGCGCATGAGCGCGGTGCGGATGGCGATCGCGAAATCGGCATTGCCCGCGAAGTCGAGGTAACCGACCACGCCGCCGTACAGGCCACGCCGCGTCTTCTCCACCTCTTCGATCAGCTCCATGGCACGCACCTTCGGCGCGCCCGAGAGGGTGCCGGCCGGAAAGCACGCGGTCACCGCGTCCAGGGCGGTGCGGCCCTCGGCCAGCATGCCGGTCACCGTGGACACCAGGTGCATCACGTGGCTGTAGCGCTCGATGTGGCTGTAGTCCTCCACGCGCACGGTGCCGGGCGTGCAGACGCGGCCAAGGTCGTTGCGGCCGAGGTCGACCAGCATCAGGTGCTCGGCCAGCTCCTTGTCGTCGTGCAGCAGATCCTTTTCCAGCAGCTGGTCTTCTTCCTCGCTCTGCCCGCGCCAGCGGGTCCCGGCGATCGGATGGGTCGTGGCCCGGCCGTCGGCGACGGTGACCAGCGCCTCCGGGCTGGAGCCCACGATCGAAAAGTCCGTTGCGCCATCACCATTGGGCACCTGCATCAGGTACATGTACGGACTCGGGTTGGTGACTCGCAGGATGCGGTACACGTCGATCGGATCGACGTCGGTGTCCACCTCGAAGCGCTGAGAGGGTACGACCTGGAAGGCCTCGCCGGCGGCGATCTGCTCCACCAGGTACTCGACGATCTTGGTGTATTCCTCCGCGGTGCGCTGCGACCGATGCCGCGGCTCGGGCTTGCTGAAGGTGGCCACGGTCGACGGCAGGGGCTGGCCGAGCGCCTCGGTCATCACGTCCAGCCGCGCGACGGCGTCGTCGTAGGCCCAGTCGACCCGCTCGTCGGTGGCGTTCCAGTTCACGGCATTGGCGATCAGGGTGATGGTGCCTTCGTGGTGGTCGACCGCGGCGACGTCGGTGGCCAGGAGCAGCAGCATGTCCGGCAGTCGCAGGTCGTCGACAGCCAGTTCGGGCAGCCGTTCCAGGCGGCGCACCAGGTCGTAGGCGAAAAAGCCCACCATGCCGCCCGACAGCGGTGGCAGCTGCGGAAGGGTCGGCGCGGCGGTGGACAGCAGCTCGAGCGTGGCCGCCAGCGCCTGCAGCGGATCGCCGCCGGTGGGCGCGTCCTGCGGGACGGTGCCCAGCCACACGGCTTGGCCGTCGCGGACCGTCAGCGCCGACGGCGCCCCCGCGCCGATAAACGACCACCGCGACCAGGACCGGCCGTTCTCGGCGGATTCCAGCAGAAATGTGCCGGGACGATTGGCGGCGAGTTTGCGGTACGCGGAGAGCGGGGTCTCGCTGTCGGCCAAGACCTTACGAGTCACCGGAACCACGCGGTGTTCGGCCGCCAGGTTGCGGAAGTCCTCGCGTGAGGTGGTGGCGGCGAGGTGAGCGTGCACCGCACCATCCTCGCAGATATGGGGTGCGGGGCGGCCCGGCTGCCCGGCGTAGCGTGACGGCCATGAAAACTGGTGACATCGTGGCCGACTTCGAACTTCCGGATCAGACCGGAACGCCACGCACGCTCAGCGCCCTGCTTTCCGACGGGCCGATCGCGCTGTTCTTCTACCCGGCCGCGATGACCCCGGGGTGCACCAAGGAAGCCTGCCACTTCCGCGACCTGGCTTCGGAATTCGCGGCGATCGGCGCCAGCAGGGTCGGCATCAGCGTCGATCCCGTGCAGAAGCAGGCCAAGTTCGCCGCCTCGCAGGACTTCGACTACCCGCTGCTGTCGGACAGCGACGGCGCGGTGGCCGCGCAGTTCGGCGTCAAGCGCGGGCTGCTCGGCAAACTGCTCCCGGTCAAGCGGACCACATTCGTCATCGACACGGATCGCCGCGTGCTCGACGTGATCTCCAGCGAGATCAGCATGGACAGCCACGCCGACAAGGCGCTGGAGACGCTGCGCGCGAGGTAACCGAGTCCCCGCTCGGCACACCTAGGGGTTGGCCGCCAGGAAGACGTAGGCCGCCAGCAGCACCAGATGCAATTCGCCCTGCAGCCGGGTGGCCCGGCCGGGCACCACTGTCAGCACACTGATCACGACGGTGACCAGCAGCAACACCAACTGGATCGCGCCAAGGCCCAGCAACAGCGGTCCCTTGATCCAGGTGGACGCCAGCGCGATCACCGGGATCGTCAGCCCGATGCTGGCCATCGCCGAGCCGTAGGCCAGGTTGAGGCTGCGCTGGATGCGGCCCTGCCGAGCGGCGCGCGCCGCCGCCAGCGTCTCGGGCAACAGCACCAGCGCGGCAATCACCACGCCCACGAAGGACTGCGGGAACCCGGCCACCGCCACCGCATGCGAGATGGCCGGCGATTCCTGTTCGGCCAATCCCACCACCGCCACCAGCGAGACCAGCAGCAGCGCCAGACTCGTCAGCGCCCGAGGGATGCTCGGCGGGTCCGCGTGGCTCTCGTCCTCGAAGAAGCTCTTCTGGCCCTTCTGCGTGACCGGCAGAAAGAAATCGCGGTGCCGCACGGTCTGGGTGAACACGAACAGCAGGTAGACCACCAGCGAGGCGATCGCGGCGAAGGCGAGCTGGCCTTTCGAGAACTCCGGGCCACTCTGACCCGTGGTGAACGACGGCAGCACCAGGCTGACCGTCGCCAACGTCGTGACGGTGGCCAGCGCGGCGCCGCTGCCGTGTTCGTTGAACAGCGTCACCCCGTAGCGCCGGGAGCCGAGCAGCAGCGACAACCCGGCGATCCCGTTCGTCGTGATCATCACGGCGGCGAAGACGGTGTCGCGGGCCAGCGTCGCCGCCTCGTTCCCGCCCTGGGCCATGAACGTGACGATCAGTGCCACCTCGATGGTGGTCACGGCGACGGCGAGCACCAGCGACCCGAATGGCTCGCCGACGCGGTGCGCCACCACCTCGGCGTGGTTGACCGCGGCCAGGACCGCGCCGCCCAGCAGCACGGCCGCGACGATCGCCGCCGCGGGCCCCAGATGCTCACCCCAGGTCACCGCCAGCACGGTGAGGGCGAGCAGGGGCACCACCACGGTCCACGACACATGTTTCAACATCGCCAACCATTCTGGTCGACGGCGCGAACCCCGAAGGCGGCGGCACATGGCCGCTAACAGCTCTCGTCGGTTGCGAGGTTGCCGCGCTCGGGTCGTCAGTAGCATGCTCACATGCCGCAAAGCGATGGCCTCAGCGAAGGCGAGGTATTCGCCGGATACACCATCATCCGGCGGCTGGGAGCCGGCGGAATGGGACAGGTCTACCTGGCTCAACATCCGCGGCTGCCCCGCCGCGACGCCATCAAAGTCCTGCCCAGCGAGGTCAGCGCCAATATTGAGTTTCGCCAGCGCTTCAATCGCGAGGCCGAGCTGGCCGCAACCCTTTACCACGAGCACATCGTCGGTATCCACGACCGTGGCGAATACGACGGGCAGCTGTGGATTTCGATGGACTACGTCGAGGGCACCGACGCCGCGCGGTTGCTGAACGACCAGTACCCATCCGGGATGCCGTGGGGGCAGGTCGTCGAGATCGTTTCGGCCGTCGCCGAGGCGCTCGACCACGCCCACTCCCGCGGACTGCTGCACCGGGACGTCAAGCCGGCCAACATCCTGCTCGGTGACGCCGCCCCGCGACGACGCATCCTGCTCGCGGACTTCGGCATCGCCCGCGAGGTGGGCGAGATCAGCGGCCTGACCGCCACCAACATGACGATGGGCACTACCGCGTACTGCGCGCCCGAGCAGCTGCGGGGCGCCGACATCGACGGACGGGCCGACCAGTACGCGCTGGCCTGCGCCGCCTTCCACCTGCTGTCCGGGCGCGCCCCCTTCCAGCACTCCAACCCGGCAGTGGTCATCACCCACCACCTGTCGGCTCCCCCGCCCCCGATCAGCGAACGTCACCCCGAACTGGCAGCGCTCGATGCCGTCATCGCCAAAGGGATGGCCAAGGACCCCGACGCCCGCTATGCGACGTGCTCGGACTTCACGTCGGCGCTGGCCGGCAATCCGGTCGCCGCGCCGGGCGGCGTCCCGACGACGGTCCCGACGACAGGGCCGACGCGAGCGATCGCGGCGCCGACGGCACCCGCGCCCTCGAAACAGCGCCGCCTGGGACCCGTCCTGGTGCTGGCCGCGCTGGCGGCTGTGGCGGCGGTCGCGCTGGCCGCGGTTATCGGCGTCCGGGCGCTGAGCTCAAGGGACAACGAGCAGGCCCACGGTGCACAGACGGGCACCTCGACAGCAGCGGCGACGGCGAGCGGTGGCACCGCCAACCCATCCACGCCGATAAAGCTGGAAGCCCAAATCGCCGATGATTCACACGTTTTGAGCGACTCGCAGCGCAGAGAAATAGCCAAACACCTCGGCAGCCTGCAAATCGCGCGTGGGACCAAGCTGTGGGTCGTTTATGTGAGGAACTTCGGCGGCACGCGACCGGAGGTGTGGGCCGAAGATTACTTGCGCGTGAACCATCCTGGCGGCAACCATGCCGTCCTGGCCATCGCGACCGACGACATGACCTGCGGGCTGCGCTTACAGGGCGCGGCGGAACGCAGGAAGGCCCTCGCTGTTGAGCGAATCCGCAGCAATGACGTCGAACCGCTCGTGAGAACGCGCCAGTGGACCGACGCGGCGACCGTCGCGGCGGACGAGCTGAGTCGCGCGCTCGGCTGATCCACGGCCTCAGCCCACCAGCGGTCGCGGAATCACAGTGGGACGCAGCGTGAGTCGGGACGAATCCGCCGCGCCCGCACCGCGACCGGCCACGCCCGGGACCGGCATGAGTGGCGTGCCCGTCGGCGCACCGAGCGGCGCGCCGGCAGCGTCGGTACCGGCCAGCGCCACTCCTGCGGGCGTGCTCGGTGTCGCCGACGACGCCCAGGTCGGCGGCACCGACAACGCACCGAGTGACGCCGAGCGGCCCATGCCCGCCGTGACGCCCGACGGTGTCGCCGCCGCTACGGGCAGCGCCGTGACCGTGGGGGCGGCCGACGGCAGCGCGGACACCGCGAACGCCTCGACGCCCGCGTCCGGCGCCGCGTCGACCGAGCCGCCGGTCAAGAAGCCCAGCGCATCAGAGAGGGCACCGCTCGCCGTGGACGCCATGTCGTTGGCATTGCCCGTCAGCGACTCCAGGTCGGACAGGCGCGACGCGCCGCGCGGGGACGACAGGCCCTGCAACGCGCGGGGCAGCGCCGACATCACCCGCTGGCCGTTCGCCACGATGTCCTGGGCGCGGATACCGGCCGAGCTGCCGGCGGCCCGGGCCAGCGCGGCCGCCTGGCCCGCCCAACCGGCCTCGTTGGTGGTGGCCGGCGGCGGCGCGAACGGGGTGACCTCCGCGGCGGCCGCCGAAGCCGCGGCGTATGCGTACATCGCGGTGGCGTCCTGGGCCCACATCTCGCCGTAGAGCGCCTCGGTGGCCGCGATCGCCGGCGTGTTCTGCCCCAGGATGTTGGTCGCGACCAGCATCATCAGCTGCGCGCGGTTGGCGAACACCAGCGGCGGGGGCACCGACGCCGCACGCGCCGACTCGTACGCACCCGCGGCGACGCGCGCCTGCGTCGCGGTCTGCTCGGCCTGGGTGGCGGTGGCGTGCAGCCAGGCCTCGTACAGGCCGGCCGCGCTCAGCATCGACGCCGACGCCGCACCCAGCCACGGCCCGCTGGCCAGCTGCATGGTCACCGACTGATAGCCGGACGCCGTGGCGATCAGTTCGGCGGCCAGGGCATCCCATGCGGCCGACGCGGCCATCATCGGCAGCGATCCGGGGCCGGCGTAGATGCGGGTGGAATTGACTTCGGGCGGTAAGGCGCCAAAATCCATCATTACCGGCACCTTGATTTTCGACGAACTTCGAACGACGCAGACATGAATACTCCTAATGACCGAATTTGTGAATGGAAATGGCACCCGGCGTCGCTTTAACCCGGCTTAAACGCGGCACGGCGCAATTACGCGCGTGCCTCACAACGGGTTTTCAAGCGACGGTTTCCGCACATCGCCGGCCTGCGTCGTAAACAACGAGAGAACGGCGTGGCGCTAACCGATTAATCGCGGGTGACGCACAACTTGGTCAGCAGATCACGGTTTCCGACGTGCGCGAGGGGCGCCCAGGCGGCGGCGGCGCCGACGCGGTAGGACCAGGGTGAGACTGCGGTGCGCAACCCAAACGGCCAGCGTTGCAAAAGGATTACGCGCACATGCGGGGGGATGGTCCGGAACACCGTTGCAATGCTCGAGGGCTGCTGGGCGGCCGCGGGCGCGGCTTCGGCAACGCGACCCGTTCGTACGACGTCGTCGACGCTCTGGGCCACCAGCGTGGCGGGAGCGGTGTCAGACCCGGTGTCTTCGACCCGCATGAGCCCGAATCCAAGGATGCCGGTAAGCACACAAAGGGCTGTCAGAAGGGCAAGAATAGACCTCGGCCGTATCGGCCTATGTCGGTCGGCGGGGCTCACAGTGCTGCCAATGTATCACGGGCTAAAAGAATTGCGTGTTAATTCGGTGTGGCGGCCACCACTTCGCCGCGCCGAGTGTGGGGCATATGTACGGAAAGTGAATGGCATTCGTACATAAGCCCCACAGTCGGCGACGGCTAGTCGTCTTCCAGCAGCACGTCCGCGTCGAAGCAGCTGTGGTCGCCCGTGTGGCACGCGCCGCCCACCTGGTCGACGGTCAGCAGCACGGTGTCGCCGTCGCAGTCCAGCCGCACCGAGTGGACGTGCTGGGTGTGCCCGGACGTCGCGCCCTTGATCCACTGCTCGCCGCGGGATCGCGAAAAGTAGGTGGCCTCGCGGGTTGCCAGCGTGCGGGCCAGCGCCGCGTCGTCCATCCACGCGACCATCAGCACGTCGCCGCTGCCGCGCTCCTGAACGACGGCGGTGAACAGCCCGTCGGCGTTGCGCTTCAGCCGGGCGGCGATATCGGGGTCCAGCGTGGCGTCCAGCGTCATCGCACGGTGATCCCCTCCGCGGCCATGGCCGCCTTCACCTGCCCGATAGTCAGTTCGCCGAAGTGAAAGACGCTGGCGGCCAGGACCGCATCGGCGCCGGCGGAGACCGCGGGGGCGAAGTGGTCCACCGCCCCGGCGCCGCCGCTGGCGATCACCGGAACCGAGACCGCTTCCCGCACGGCCCGCAACATCGCCAGGTCGAAGCCGGCCTTGGTGCCGTCGGCGTCCATCGAGTTCAGCAGGATCTCGCCGACTCCGAGTTCGGCGCCGCGGGCGGCCCATTCGACCGCGTCGATGCCGGTGCCGCGCCGACCGCCGTGCGTGGTGACCTCCCAGCCCGATCGCGTCGGCGCGGAACCCTCCGGCACCTTACGGGCGTCGACGGACAACACGATGCATTGCGAGCCGAACTGGTTCGCCATCTCCGCCAACAGGTCCGGGCGGGCGATGGCGGCGGTGTTGACCGAGACCTTGTCGGCCCCGGCGCGCAGCAGCACGTCGACGTCGGACACCGCGCGCACCCCACCGCCGACGGTCAGCGGAATGAATACCTGCTCGGCGGTGCGACGCACCACCTCCAACATGGTCGCCCGGCCCGACGAGGACGCGGTGACGTCCAGGAAGGTCAGCTCGTCGGCGCCCTCGGCGTCATACACGGCGGCCAGTTCCACGGGATCACCGGCGTCGCGCAGGTTTTCGAAGTTGACACCCTTGACCACCCGGCCGTCGTCGACGTCCAGGCAGGGAATCACCCGCACGGCCAGTCCGTCACCCGCATACATCAGTAGTCCTCCGGTTCGCCGGTGCTGCGCACGATTTCGAGGATCTCGTCGTGCGCGCCGGGCGCCGCGGCCAGCGCCGAGCGGGATTCGGGGCTCCAGGGTTTGCCGGCCAGGTCGGTGACCACCCCGCCCGCGGCCCGCACCAATGCCACACCGGCCGCGTGGTCCCAGACGTGGCTGCCGAAACTGATCGCCCCACCCAGGATTCCGTCGGCGACGTAGACCAGGTCGATGCCCGTGGAGCCGTGCATGCGCAACCGCGACGACAGCCGGCTGAGGTTCTCCAGCAGCGCCACCCGGTAGTTGCCCGGGAAGCGGCCGCGGGAGTCGGCACTGAAGCTGCCGACGCCGACGAGCGCGTTGGACAGGTCTGTTCGTACCAGACTCGGCTGCGGCACGCCGTTTTTCATCAGCGGCCCACCCGTGACCGCGGTGTAGCGCTCGCCCGTGAACGGCAGCCAGGTCAGGCCTGCCACGGGTTCGCCGTTGTGCAGCAGGCCCAACAGGATCGCGGCCATCGTCGATCCGGCGGCGTAGTTGAAGGTGCCGTCGACCGGGTCTAGCACCCACACCCATTCCGAATCGACCGCCGAGCCGCCGAACTCCTCGCCGTGCACGCCGATCCCGGTCGTCTCGGTCAGCGCATCGACCACCTGTCGCTCGATCGCGAGGTCCACCTCGGTGGCGAAGTCGTTGCCCTTCTTGCGCACCGCCGAGTCGGCGCGGTGGCCGCCCACGAACCGCGGCACCGCCGCATCCAGGATCACCGAGGCCTGCTCGACCAAAGCGTTCAAATCCATTGCGGGCTACTCCCGCACCGCGTCCAGCGCCTGCGGCAGGGTGAACCGGCCGGCGTAGAGAGCCTTGCCCACGATGGCGCCCTCGACACCGCGGTCGGTCAAGGTGGCGATCGCGCGCAAGTCGTCGAGGCTCGACACACCGCCGGAGGCAATCACCGGCGCGGCGGTGCGCTGTGCGACGCCCGCCAGCAGTTCCAGATTGGGGCCGCCGAGGGTGCCGTCCTTGGTGACGTCGGTGACGACGAACCGCGAACAGCCTTCGCCGTCAAGGCGTTCCAGCACCTCCCATAGGTCGCCGCCGTCGGTTTCCCAGCCGCGCCCGCGCAGCCGGTGCTCGCCCCGCTCGATCTGGACGTCCAGGCCGACGGCCACCTTGTCACCGTGCGCCGCGATCGCCTGCGCGCACCACCGCGGGTTCTCCAGCGCCGCCGTGCCCAGGTTGACCCGCGCGCAACCGGTCGCCAGCGCGGCGCTCAGGGAGTCGTCGTCGCGGATACCGCCGGACAGTTCGACTTTCACGTCGAGCTTGCCCACCACCTCGGCCAGCAGTTCGCGGTTGGAGCCGCGGCCGAACGCGGCGTCCAGGTCCACCAGGTGGATCCACTCGGCGCCGTCGCGCTGCCAGGTCAGGGCGGCGTCCAGCGCCGAGCCGTACTCGGTTTCGCTGCCGGCCTTGCCCTGGACCAGGCGCACGGCGCGGCCCTCGACCACATCGACGGCGGGCAAAAGTATCAGTGCCATTTCCCTACAATCCCTCGACCCAGTTGCTCAGCACGGCGGCCCCGGCGTCCCCACTCTTCTCGGGATGAAACTGCGTGGCCGCCAACGGCCCGTCCTCGACCGCCGCCAGAAACGGCACCTGATGGGTGGCCCAGGTGAGCCGCGCATCGGGCGAGCCTTCCCAGCGCTGCGCGGCGTAGGAATGCACGAAGTAGAACCGGGCGTCAGCGCCTAGCCCCTTGAACAGCGTGCTGCCGGCCGCCGCGTTGACCACGTTCCAACCCATGTGCGGGATCACCGGGGCATCCAGCCGGGTGACCGCGCCCGGCCACTGGCCGCAACCCGTTGTGTCCACACCGAATTCGACGCCGTGGGCGAACATGATCTGCATGCCCACGCAGACCCCCAGCACCGGGCGCCCGGCGGCCACCCGGTCGGCGATGATCCGCTCCCCCGCGATCTTGCGCAGCCCGGTCATGCACGCTTCGAAAGCGCCCACCCCCGGCACCACCAACCCGTCGGCCGCTGCTGCCGCCGCCGCGTCGGCCGTGACCTCGACCGACGCACCGACTCGCTGCAGCGCACGCTGCGCCGACCGCAGATTGCCCGAGCCGTAGTCCAACACCACGACCGATTTCGCGCTCACAGAACACCTTTGGTGGACGGCACGCCCGACACGCGGGGGTCGGACTCGACCGCCTGACGCAGCGCGCGGGCGACGGCCTTGTACTGCGCCTCGGTGATGTGGTGCGGGTCGCGGCCGTACAGCACGCGGACGTGCAGCGCGATCCGCGCGTTCATGGCCAGCGATTCGAAGACATGCCGGTTGATGACGGTGTGATAGGGCACCGAACTGCCTGCGATCGTGTTGTGCTGCAAATGATCCGGTTCGCCCGTGTGCACACAGTAGGGCCGCCCGGACACGTCCACGGCCGCGTGTGCCAGCGTCTCGTCCATCGGGATGAAGGCGTCCCCGAAACGGCGAATGCCCTTCTTGTCGCCGAGCGCCTGCCCGAGGGCCTGACCCAACGCGATCGCGGTGTCTTCGATGGTGTGGTGCCCCTCGATCTCCACGTCGCCCTTGGTCCGCACCGTCAGGTCGAAGCTGGCGTGGCTACCGAGCGCGTGCAGCATGTGGTCGTAGAACGGGACGCCGGTGTCGATGTCGACCTGGCCGGTGCCGTCGAGGTCGAGTTCGATGACGATGTCGGATTCCTTGGTGCGGCGTTCGATGCGCGCACGCCGTGGTTCGGTCACGCTGCTCCTAATGGATGGTCGCGACCCGCTTCGCCCGGCTTCGCCGCGCTCGCGATCGCTTCGGATGGATGGTCGCGACCCGCGTCGCCCGGCTTCGCCGCGCTCGCGATCGCTTCGGATGGATGGTCGCGACCCGCGTCGCCCGGCTTCGCCGCGCTCGCGATCGCTTCGGATGGATGGTCGCGACCCGCTTCGCCCGGCTTCGCCGCGCTCGCGATCGCTTCGATGGGGCTGAGTTCGGTAGCCGCGATCTGCGCGCTCGCCCGCAGGAACGCGTCGTTCTCGGCGGCCAGTCCGGTGGTGGCACGCAGGTAGCCGGGGATGCCGACGTCGCGGATCAGCACGCCGTCATCCAGGTAGCGCTGCCACGCGGTGGGCGCATCGGCGAATTCGCCGAACAGCACGAAGTTGGCGTCGCTCGGGATGACCCGAAAACCCATGCCGGACAACGCAGCCGACACGCGTTCGCGTTCGGCGATCAGGACGGCGACGCTGCCCAGCGTGTCGTCGGCGTGGCGCAGCGCGGCCCTCGCGGCGGCCTGGGTGACCGACGACAGGTGATACGGCAGGCGTACCAGCAGCATCGCGTCGATCACAGCCGGCGTGGCGATCAGGTAGCCCAGCCGCCCGCCGGCGAACGCGAACGCCTTGCTCATGGTGCGGGTGACGATGAGCCGGGCCGGGTATTCGGCGATCAGCGTCACCGCGCTGGGCTGCGAGGAGAACTCGCCATAGGCCTCGTCGACGATCACGATGCCGGGCACCACATCCAGCAGCCTGCGCAGGTCCGGCAGCGAAATACTCTGCCCCGAAGGATTGTTCGGGCTGGCGATGAACACCACGTCGGGCCGGCGGTCAACCACCGCGGCGACGGCGCGCTCGATGTCGAGGCTGAAGTCGTCGGCGCGCGGAGTCTCGATCCACTCGGTGCGGGTGCCGTCGGAGATGATCGGGTGCATCGAGTACGACGGGACGAAACCTATCGCGGTGCGTCCCGGTCCGCCGAACGCCTGCAGCAGCTGCTGCAGGATTTCGTTGGAACCGTTGGCCGCCCAGAGGTTTTCGGCGCCGAGCGGCGTGCCGGTCTGCGCGGTCAGGTAGGCGGCCAGGTCGGCCCGCAACGCCACCGCGTCGCGATCCGGGTAGCGGTGCAGGTCCACCGCCGCCTCCCGCACCGAGGCAACGACGTCGTCGACGAGCGCTTGTGTGGGCGGGTGCGGATTCTCGTTGGTGTTCAGCCGCACCGGCACCGCCAATTGCGGTGCGCCGTACGGTGACTTGCCGCGCAGGTCGTCGCGCAGGGGCAGGTCGTTGAGCGTGGGCCCGCCGGCGCTCATCGTTCGAACCTCCGCCGGACCGCCTCGCCGTGCGACGGCAGGTCCTCGGCCTTGGCCAGCGTGATCACGTGTCCGGAGACGTCTTTGAGGGCCGCCTCGGTGTAGTCGACGACGTGGATGCCACGCAGGAAGGTCTGCACCGACAGCCCACTGGAGTGCCGGGCGCTGCCGACGGTCGGCAACACGTGGTTGGACCCCGCGCAGTAGTCGCCGAGGCTGACCGGCGCGTACGGGCCGACGAAAATGGCGCCGGCCGCACGGATCCGGCCGGCGACCTGCGGCGCGTCGGCGGTCTGGATCTCCAGATGCTCCGCGGCGTACGCGTTGACGACGGTGATGCCGGCGTCCAGGTCGTCCACCAGGATGATCGCCGACTGGCGTCCGCTCAGCGCGGCGGCGACCCGTTCACGGTGCACCGTGGTCTGCAACTGGGCGGCCAGCTCCTTGTCGGTGGCGTCGGCCAGGTCCTGATCGGCGGTCACCAGCACGCTGGAGGCCATCTCGTCGTGCTCGGCCTGACTGATCAGGTCGGCGGCCACATGCGCAGGATCCGCGGTGTGGTCGGCCAGGATGGCGATCTCGGTGGGCCCCGCTTCGGCGTCGATGCCGACCTGCGACCGGCACAGCCGCTTGGCCGCGGTGACGTAGATGTTGCCGGGCCCGGTGACCATGTCGACCGGACGCAGTTCCGCTCCGTCGGTGTCGGTCCCGCCGTACGCCAACAGTGCGACGGCCTGCGCGCCGCCGACAGCCCACACCTCGTCGACGCCCAGGAGCCGGGCCGCGGCCAGGATGGTGGGGTGTGGCAGGCCGTCAAACTGGGCCTGCGGCGGGCTGGCGACCACCAGCGACGCCACCCCGGCGGCCTGGGCCGGCACGACGTTCATCACCACGCTGGACGGGTACACCGCGTTGCCGCCCGGGACATAGAGGCCCACCCGCTCGACGGGGACCCAGCGCTCGGTAACGGTCGCGCCGGGCGCCAGCGTGGTCGTCACGTCGGTGCGGCGCTGGTCGGCGTGCACGGCGCGGGTCCGCTCGATCATCACCTGCAGCGCGTCGACGATATCGGCGTCCAGTCCGGCCAGCGCGGCGACCAGCGCCGCATCGGGCACCCGGACGGCCTGCGGCCGCACGCCGTCGAACTGCGCCCCGAACTCCAGCGCCGCCTCGGCCCCCCGCTCAGCGACGGCCTGCACGATGGGCCGGACCTTCGGCAGCACGCTCTCCACGTCGTCGCCACCGCGCGGCAGGGCGGCCCGCAGCCGGGCCGCCGTCAACTGCGCGCCCCGCAGGTCGATGCGGGCCATCAAGGGTGTCGCGGTCACGTTCGCCATTGTCCCAGAGCAGCTCAACTGGATATTCGGCCGGTACAGTGCCCGATAACGCGAAGGGAGCCGCCATGTCCGCGAAGGATCACCCGAACAACGCCCCGGGCATCCCGATGGTGTATCCGCCCTGGTTCGAGAACATCCAGGTCAAATACATCAACCCGGCGCTCAAGCCGATCGCGCGCTACCTGCCCGGAACCGCCACCATCGAGCACCGTGGCCGCAAGTCCGGCAAGCCGTACAAGACCATCGTGACCACCTACCGTAAGGGCAATGTGCTCGCCATCGCGCTGGGGCATGGCAAGACCGACTGGGTCAAGAACGTGCAGGCCGCGGGCGAGGCCGACGTGCACTACACCCGCCGCGACGTGCACATCACCAATCCCCGGATCCTGCCCGCCGGGTCTTCGGACGGCTCCGACCTGCCGTGGCTCGTGCGCCTGCAGCTGCGACGGATGGCGGTCTTTCTCGCCGATATCGCCTGACGGCGCGCGTTCGGGCTCTGACGGCGCCGTCGGGCCAGCCCGCATTACCGCGGTCGCTTCTCGCACTCTGGCGCACCGGACGCAGGGTCAACGCGGTGAGCCGGGGCACGGCAGGCCAGCGTGAGTTGAGTCTGCGCTGAGTGTGGTGCCTTCTCGCACTCTTGCGCACTGGACGCAGAGTCAGCGTCCAAGAGCTCGAGCGCAGAACGTCCGCGGGCTGAGCAGAGCCCCCAGGAAGAGCCGATAGGCTCGGCGCCCGGCGACAGACACACGTTGAGGACGACGCAATGAGATGGTGCAGGGGCAGACCGGCGACGGCGGGAACGCTGTTCGGCGGGACCGCGGCAGCCCTGGCCGTCATCCTCAGCGGTTGCACGGTGACGGTGGATGGTACGGCGAGACAGGCCTCCGCAGACCGCGACCGCGCGGCCGTGGCGCTGATGGACACGGGCACCTACCCGACGACGGTGGGACCGCTACCGGGCTATGCGGGAACGGACCGGGCGGACCAGGCCCGCGCGGAAATCGAGCGGATGGCCTCCTCCGTGATCGGCCCATGGCAGGTCGACACCGCGCTGATCAACCAGGATTTTCTGGCCAGCGCCAAGATGTCAGAACCATTCAACGTGGCGGCGGGTTTGAGTTATCCGTTTGGGGGAGGACCGGATTGGCCGCAACCGATCACCAACTCCGCCGGGGCCCACGGATTCATCGCAGGGATGATCACTGGGCGGACCGGTGGGGGTAGTACGTCGCGGCTGCATAATGCGGTGCTGCGGTTCCCGGACCCGAACTCCGCGGCGGCCGCGGCCGCCGAGATGGCTGCGGTCATCCCCGTCGGCAATATCGAAGCGGTGTCGGTGACGCCTGAACCGAGCAGTACCTCGATCCCGCTGGGTTCACCGTGGCAACCCGCAGCCTGTGCGGACTACGCCTCGACGTCGGTGCACCCCGACTTCGCCGCGTCGGCCGACTTCGGCGACCGGGTGGTCCTGCGCGCCTTCACTGCCCACGGTCCATACGTGCTGTACCAATTGGTAATCGGCCGACGCGTCGAAGCGTGCGGAACTGTCCTGCAGACACTGAGCTCCCAGGTAGGCGCCATCGACCGGTTCGTCCCCACCGATCCCGCGAAACTTCCGGACCTGCCCCTGGATCCGTCCGGCTACCTGTGGGCACGCACCCTGTGGGAACCGGCCCCGACCCGACTGCCGTGGATCGCCGGCGTCTGGCCGCCGGACGCCTGGCTGCACTTCACCGACGACGACCCGATCAAGACGGCGGCACTGCTCAACAGCACGGGTGTGGATTGGGTGTCACAGCGGCTGACCACTGTGTACCAGGCCCGCGACGCCACCGGCGCGGCCCGTCTTGTCGACCAATTCACCTCCGACACCGCGGCGTCGCCCGACGTCGAGCGCACCGGGGCCGGCGTGCCCGGCTTTCCCGCCGCCAGATGTTTCACCCGCACGAACTGGCGGCAGATGACGCAAGCGCTGATCGTCGCGAACCAGCACGTGTGGTGGCACTTCAAATGCATCGCCCAGGCCGGCCGTTACGCGTTCACCGCCTTCGCCGCAGACGAACCAGACGCCAAACGACAGATCTCGGCGCAGTACCGGATCCTGGCGGGCGAATAGCGGCGCGCCTACGCCCTGGTGAAGACGGTCTTGCCGACCATCGCGGGCCAGCCGGAGACAGCGTCGTCCCAAGCCACGACGCGGTCGACGGCGGGCGACAGGTCCAAGCCGCCAGCCAGGACGTCGAGCACCTGCGGGATGACCGCGCGCGCATTCACCCGACCGGTCACGAACCGCACGCCGCGGGTGTACATGGACAGCAGCGGCATCTCGGTTCTCGGCTCGAAGAAGATCCCGGTGTCGGTGCACACGCCGTCGGGCCAGGTCGCGCGCAACGTCGCGGCCAGCAGGGCCGGGTCGCCGGCGGTGTGGACGGTGACGGGGTACGGGTTCCAGCGCTTGTCGGGCTTGCTGACGTCGTGAACCACCGCCCCGAGCTTCTCGGCGGCCGCCAAACGCTGGGTGTCGGTGTCGACGTAGTCGACGTGGGCTCCCAGGGCCGCCGCGAAGGCGGTCGCGTACAACCCGATCGACAACCGGCCGACCACCAGGACGCGCCGGTCGACCTCGTCCAGCTCGGCCAGCTCGCCGGCAAACGGCGCGACCGCGCGCCAGCCGTCGGGAATGTTGTCGGATAGCGATGCCACGGCCGCGGGGTCCACGCCGTCGGGAACCGGGATCAGCATCGCGTCGGCGTACGGCACGAGCACCAGATCCGACATGAAGCCGCCGCCGTCCAGACCGGAGATCGGAGCCATGCCGTAGGTCGCCATCAGGGGCAATGAGCTGCACGAACCCGTGAGCCCGCGGCGGCATTCGCGACACGTTCCGCAGCTGATCTGAAACGGCACCACGACGCGGTCCCCCACCCGGACGCCGCTCACCTCGTCGCCCACCGCGACGACCTCGGCCAGGCCCTCGTGGCCCACCGCGTGCCCTGACGGCATCGGCAGCCGACCCTCGCACACCGCGACGTCCAGGTCGCAGCAGGCCACCGCCAGCGGCCGAACCAGCGCCTGCCCAGGCCCGGTGATCTGCGGATCCGCAACCTCGTGCCAGTCGTACCGCCCGGGCTCCTCGAATGTCAGCTGCCTCATGTGAGCATTCTTGAGTGATCAATCAAGTATTGTCAAGACCATGCCGAGACCCGATCGCAGCCGCGCCGCCCTCATCGAGACGGCTGCCACCTTGTTCCGCCGCCAGGGCTACGCGGCGACCGGACTGAGCCAGATCCTCGAAGCAGCCGGCGCCAAGCCCGGCTCGCTGTACCACCACTTCCCGCAGGGCAAGCAGCAGCTGGCCGCCGCGGTCGTCGACACCGCCGGCACGGGCATAGAGCAACTGCTGCGCAGGCTCCTGGCCAGCGGCCGCCCGGTCGCCGACATCATCGATCGCTGGATCGACGTGCTGGCCGCCGGCTTGGCCGGTGACCAGCGCGATGGCTGTCCCATCGAACCGATCGCCACCGAGGCGGTGCACGCCAGTCAGGACGTCCGCGCGGCCGCGGCGCGCGTCTTCAGCGGTTGGTGCACGGCAATTGAGGAACGGCTGCGGGCCGACGGCTGGGCCACCGCCGACGCGGAAAACGTTGCCCTGGCGGTGATCTCGTTGATCGAAGGGGCGCTGATCCTGTCCCGAACAGCCGGTGACAGCGCGGCGCTGGAAGCCGCCAAGGTCGCGGCCCGCGCGCTGCTCGACGCCACGGGCCGCAGCCGCTAGCCCACGCCCCTCGCCGAGAGTGAACCCACTGCGACTTCCGGCCGCTCTTTTAGCAGTGGCTTCACGCTCGGCGAGAGGGCGAGAGGCGAAAGGGCTCTACGCGAAAGGGCTACTGGCGCTACATATCCAGGCCGATATCGAGCACGCGCACCGAGTGCGTGAGCGCGCCCACCGCGAGGTAGTCAACGCCGGTCGCGGCATAGGTCGCCGCGGTTTCCAGGCTGAGCCCGCCCGACGACTCGAGGAGCACCTCCGGCGCGCGAGAATCCCTGCGCTGCACGGCGATCTGCGTCTGCCATACCGGAAAGTTGTCCAGCAGGATCAGCTCGGGCTTTTCGACCAGCACCTCGTCGAGCTGCTCCAGCGAGTCGACTTCCACCTCGCACGGCAGGTCGGGGGCGGCCGCCCGGACCGCCCGCAACGCGTCGACGACCGACCCCGCGGCGGCCACATGGTTGTCCTTGATCAACGCGGCGTCGCCCAGACCCAGCCGGTGGTTGACGCCGCCGCCCACCCGCACCGCGTATTTCTGCAGGGCCCGCAGCCCCGGCAGGGTCTTGCGGGTGTCGCGGATCCTGGCCTTGGTGCCATCCACCGCGTCGACCCAGGCCGCCGTCACGGTGGCGATCCCGGACAGATGGCAGATCAGGTTCAGCATGGTCCGCTCGGCAGTCAACAGGCCGCGGGCGTCGGCCTGGACCGTCAGCAGCGGCTCGCCCGGCTGTAACCGGGCGCCGTCGTCGACCCGGCCGAGCACCTCGTAGCCGCCAGTCCCGATCACCTCGTCGAGGACCAGCAGCGCGACGTCCACCCCGGCGATCACCCCGGGATCCCGCGGCACCATCGACGCGGTGACCACCGCCCCGACGGGCACCGTCGCCAGGGTCGTGATGTCGGGGCCGTAGCGCAGGTCCTCTTTGAGTCCGCGTCGAATCGTTTCCGCAGCGGCCGACAGTTCGCAGTCGGACGGCTTCATCAGCCCACCGCCGCCAGAGCCTCCGCGCTGACCGCGTTCCGGTCCTCGGCCAGTCGGACGACGATGCTGCGCGCCTGTTCGGGTGCGGCGCAGTCGTATTCGGCGCGGTGGTGGCAGCCGCGGCTTTCGTTGCGGGCCAGGGCCGCCGCGGCGATCACGCGTGCGGCCAGCGTCAACGCCACGTCCTCGAAGTCGCGCCGGCTGGCCACGTCGCGCTGCGGCGCCGCCGCCAGTCTGCCGGAAAGCCGTTGCAAACCAACGGCATTGCGCACTACCGAGGCGTCCCTGCTCATCATCCGCTGCAGGTCGGCCCGTTCCAGCGCGGTGCGGTCGACGGGCTCGGGCGGGGTCGCGTGCGAACCGCCGGCCGCCGCAGCGTGGGCCGCGGCCGCCGTGCCGGCGCGGCCACCGACCACCAAGCCTTCCAGCAGGCTGTTGGACGCCAACCGGTTGGCGCCGTGCATCCCGGTGCGGGCCACCTCGCCCGCGGCGAACAGCCCCGGCAGCCCGGTCTGGCCGTAGACGTCGGTGACCACGCCGCCACAGCTGTAGTGCGCGCCGGGAACGACCGGAATGGGCTGCCGGACGGGGTCGATGCCGGCCGCCCGGCACGCGGCGGTGACGGTCGGGAACCGTGCCTCGAAGCCGTCGATGGCGCGCGCGTCGAGGTAGGCGCAGGGGTCGCCGGTGGCCCGCAGGCGCGCGTCGATGGCCGCCGCGACCACGTCGCGCGGCGCCAGGTCAGCCATCGGGTGGACGCCGGCCATGATCGAATCGCCTTGGCGGTCAATCAGTATCGCACCCTCGCCGCGGATGGCCTCGGTGACCAGTGGCCGCCGGCCACCCGTTCCGCCTCCGTACAGCATCGTCGGGTGGAACTGGATGAACTCGAGATCGCTCACCGCGACGCCGGCCCACAGCGCCAACGCGACGCCGTCGCCGGTGGACCCGTCGGGGTTGGTGGTCGCGCGGTACAGGTGTCCGAGCCCGCCGCTGGCCAGGATCACCGACGGGGCGCTGATGATGCCGACGCCGTCGGCGTTGAGCACCTGCACACCGGTGACCGCGTTGTCGTCGTGCAGCACTCGCAAGCCGACGTGGCCGCTGCGGATGTCCAGCCGGCCGGCCGCGTGGTCGAGCGCGCGCTGGACCTCGGCACCGGTGGCGTCCCCGCCGGCGTGCACGATCCGCCGGCGCGAGTGCCCACCCTCTCGGGTCAGCGCCCACTGCCCGGGCACTGACTCGTCGAATCGCGCTCCGTCACAGACCAATTCGGTGACGGCCCGATAGCCGTCGGCGACTATCGAGTAGACCGCGTCGGGATCGCACATGCCCGCGCCTGCCGCCAGGGTGTCGGCCACGTGGGCGTCGACGGAGTCGTCATTGCCGGGCAGGACAACCGCGATGCCGCCCTGGGCGTAGCGGGTCGCCGTCACGCCGTTCGCTTTGCTCAGGACGACGACGCGGCGACCGGCGCGGTGGGCAGCCAGCGCGGCGGCGAGACCGGCCACCCCGGTGCCGATGACGACGACGTCGGCGCGGTCCCGCCAGGCGAGGTCGCCCATCATTCGCCGCCCCCCGGCTGCCCGATTTCGATCATGCGCTGCACGCTGCGCCGGCCGGCCGCGGCCATCGCCGGGTCGACGTGGACTTCATCCGCGCCGTCGACCAGGCAGCGCAGCAGGGCCGCCGGGGTGATCATCTTCATGTACCGGCACGAGGCGCGGTCGTTGACAGCGCGGAAGTCGACTTGCGGTGCGGCCCGGCGCAGTTGGTGCAGCATGCCGACCTCGGTGGCGACCAGGACCTTGCGGGCGTGGGTCGCATGCGCCGCGTCGAGCATGCCGCCGGTGGACAGAATCTTGACCCGGTCCGACGGGAACGCGCCCTCGCCTGCCAGGTACAGAGCCGAAGTGGCGCAGCCACATTCGGGGTGCACGAACAGTTCTGCGTCGGGGTTGGCGCGGGCCTGCTCGGCGAGCTCGTCGCCGTTGATGCCGGCGTGCACGTGGCATTCGCCGGCCCACACGTGCATGTTCGTCCGGCCGGTCACCCGGCGGACGTGGGCGCCGAGGAACTGGTCGGGGCAGAACAGCACCTCGCGGTCGGGGTCGATGGACGCGACGACGTCGACGGCGTTGGACGACGTGCAGCAGATGTCCGTCAAGGCTTTGACCGCCGCCGTGGTGTTGACGTAGGAGACGACGACCGCGTCGGGGTGCTCGTCCTTCCACGCGCGCAGCTCGTCGGGGGTGATCGAGTCGGCCAGCGAGCAGCCTGCGCGCTGGTCCGGGATGAGCACGGTCTTGTCGGGGCTGAGGATTTTGGCGGTCTCGGCCATGAAGTGCACCCCGCAGAACACGATGGTGTCCTCGGGCGCCTCGGCGGCGATCCGCGACAGGGCCAGCGAGTCCCCGACGTGGTCGGCGACGTCCTGGATCGCGGGCAGCTGGTAGTTGTGGGCGAGCACCGTCGCATTGCGGGCCCGCGCCAGGCGTCGGATCTCGGCGGCCCATTGCTCGTCACCGTCGACCCCGGCGTAGCCGGTCGGCGAGTTTGTAATGCCGGCCGCAAGTACGTCCGCGAGCGTGTCCGTGCCGTTCAGGACCGTCATTGGCCCGCTCCTTTCGCACCAGGAGGTTTTCGACTTACAATCGAAAACATGCCCAATGGTAGCACCTCGCACGAAGTGCTTGCGGTCGTGTTCCAGGTTCGCCCGGTTACGGCAGCCCCTCCGGGGGAGAAACCGCAGTTGAACGTGCTGTTATGGCAGCGCGCCCGCGATCCGCAGCGGGGCGCCTGGTCGCTGCCCGGCGGGCGGCTGCGCAACGACGAGGACATGACCACTTCGGTCCGCCGCCAACTCGCCGAGAAGGTTGACCTGCGAGAGCTCGCCCACCTCGAACAGCTCGCCGTGTTCTCCGACCCATCCCGGGTGCCGGGCACGCGGATGATCGCGTCGACGTTCTTAGGGCTGGTGCCCTCCCCCGCAACCCCCGAACTACCGCCCGACACCCGCTGGCATCCCGTCAGCGCGCTGCCGCCGATGGCGTTCGACCACGGGACGATGGTGGCGCACGCCCGCACCCGGCTGGTCGCCAAGATGTCCTACACCAACATCGGATTCGCCCTGGCGCCCAGAGAATTCGCGCTCTCCGCGCTGCGCGACATCTATGGCGCGGCGCTCGGCTATCAGGTCGACGCGACCAACCTGCAGCGGGTGTTGGCCCGCCGCGGGGTGATCACCCAGACCGGGACCATCGCCCAGTCCGGCCGCAGCGGCGGCCGTCCCGCGGCGCTCTACCGATTCACCGACTCTCAACTGCGGGTCACCGACGAATTCGCCGCCCTGAGGCCGCCCGGCTGATAACCGCGTTTCTGGGTTAACCGGGCCGACGCCTCGACTCGCCCAGCGTCGACTCAAGGCACGAAAACCCGCGTCAACCGTGCATTAACCCGACACTAAAGCGAACCGGGGCGGCACCGATCTATCCCCTTGTGACGGGCGACACGCGATTTGCGCACGGGGCCTGGCATCAGTCACGGTAGATTGGTAAGAAATCGTTAAGAAATGCGCGCCGGCGGGGTGCCGGCGCTTAATCGTGAGTGGCGAAGCCGCGTCGCCGTGGCGGTTTGGTCGCTGGCCGTTCATCCGCGAGAATGCCGAATGGCCAAGAAGGGAGTCTCAATGGTTGAGCTCGGCAATCTGGCAGGTGCGACCGGCGCAGAGTGGATCGGCCGCCCCCCACACGAAGAGTTGCAGCGCAAAGTACGGCCGCTCCTCCCCTGCGACGACCCGTTCTACCAGCCACCGCCGGGCTACCAGCACGCCGCGCCGGGCACCGTGCTGCGCTCGCGTGACGTCGAACTGGCCTTCCTGGGTCTGATCCCGCAGCGCATCACCGCCACGCAGCTGCTGTACCGCACGATGGACCTCAACGGCCAGCCGGAGGCATCGGCTACCACGGTCCTCACACCGGCCGAGCGCGCTCCCGGCAAGGTCATGCCCCTGCTGTCCTATCAGTGCGCGATCGACGCGGTGTCCTCGCGCTGCTTTCCCTCGTACGCGCTGCGGCGGCGGGCGAAGGCCCTGGGTTCGATCAGCCAGCTGGAGCTGTTCCTGATGACCGCCGCCGTCGCCGAGGGCTGGGCGGTCTCGGTACCCGACCATGAGGGTCTGCACGGGATGTGGGGCGTGCCGTTCGAGCCGGGCTACCGGGTCCTCGACGGTATCCGCGCGGCGCTGAACTCGGAGCGCACGGGGCTGACCCCGGAGGCGCCGATCGGGCTGTGGGGTTACTCGGGCGGTGGGCTGGCCAGCGCGTGGGCCGCAGAAGTATGCGGCGAGTACGCGCCCGAACTGGACATCGTCGGCGCGGTGCTGGGTTCGCCGGTCGGCGACCTGGGCAACACCTTCCGTCGGCTCAACGGCGGTCTGCTGGCCGGATTGCCGGCGTTGGTGGTTGCCGCACTGCAGCACGCCTACCCGGACCTGGACCGGGTCATCAAGGAGCACACCAACGAAGAGGGCCGCACCCTGCTCGAGTCGCTGGAGAAGATGACGACGGCGGCCGCGGTCGTCAGGATGGCCGGCAAGAACATGGGCGACTACCTCGACGAGCCGCTGGAGGCCACCCTGTCGCGACCGGAGATTGCGCAGGTCTTCGAACGCATCAGGCTCGGCCACGCGGTGCCGACGCCGCCGGTCTTGATCGTGCAGGCCGTGCACGACTACGTCATCGACGTGAACGACATCGACACCCTGGCCGAGGCCTATTCGGCCGGCGGCGCGGACGTCACCTACCACCGCGACGCGTTCAACGAGCACATGTTCCTGCACCCGCTGTCCGCCCCGATGACGCTGCGCTGGCTCACCGACCGGTTCGCCCGCCGGCCACTGACCGACCACCTCATCCGGACCACGTGGCCCACGGCGTTCAACCCGATGACCTACGCCGGCATGGTGCGGCTGGCCAAGATTGCGGCCAAGGTCATCACCGGTAGGAAGGTCGAGCGCCAGCCGCTATGACGCGGCGCCCGCCTGCGGCGGCGCCGGCGCGGCGTATGCCACCGGCTGAGCGGCCACAGGACGCAGGCCGCCCAGGTCGTCTCGCGCACTCGCAGCCGCGAACACGGCGTAGACCAGGCAGGCGGTGCTGGCGGGCCACAGCAGCGTCGCCGCGACCTGCAGCGGCTTCTGGGCGTAGAACACCGGTGGCGCCTCGATGACGTACGCAATCCGGTGCTCCGGGCTAATCGAGACGGCGTCGAAGTTCAGTTCCCCGTAGCGCATCCGGACCAGCACCGCGCCCACGGTCGCCGCGAGGGCGGCCGCGGCCACCAGGCCGACGAAAAGCGCGACGACGATCCCCGGCCCGCGCTGCTGCCGCCACTGCCACAGCAGCACCGGGGCCACGACCGCGATCACGCAGAGCAGGCCGATCAACAGGGTCGGCGTGACGAAGAAGTGCTGGGATTCGGTCCCCAGGTAGTCGTGCACGCGGTCCCCCGCGCGCGTGAGCGCCACCACCGCGTGGATCGGCGGGACGATCCACGCCCATAGCGCGCCTACCAACGCCCCGGCGAGCGCGAGGCCCCCCACGACGATCGTGGCCGCACGCAATCGCGACGTGCGGGGAGCGACGGCGGGCGCCGCAGGACCCCAGGGTGCCGCGGGATTCGAGGGCGCCGCGGAAGTCCAGGGCGCCGTGGGCTGCTGCCCGGAATGGTCGGTCACCGCCGCGCCTCCGCGTCCGCCGAGTCCACCTCACCGTGCCGCGAGCAGCGCGCGTGCCAGCCGTCGGGACGCACCTGCACGACCATGCGGCGTCCGCACTGCGCGCAGAACCGGGGCGGCTCGAGGCCCAGCCGGGCGGCCGTCGGGCTGGCGCTGCCGGCCAATTCGCCCGTGTAGACGTTGTAGACGCCGGCGCTGACCGGAGCGCCCAGCTCGCGAACCATGATTTCCACTGTCGCTTACAGGCTGGCGTTGAGCGCCTTGATCGGCATCTGCAGGTCGTCGAGCAACTCGAGATCGGCCTCAGCCGGGCGGCCGAGGGTGGTCAGGTAGTTGCCGACGATCACGGCGTTGATGCCCCCCAGGATGCCCTGCTTGGCGCCGAGGTCACCCAGGGTGATCTCGCGGCCACCGGCGAAGCGCAGCATGGTGCGCGGCAACGCGAGCCGGAAGGCGGCCACCGCTTTGAGGGCTTCGCTGGCCGGCATCACCTCGAGGTCGCCGAACGGGGTTCCGGGCCGCGGATTGAGGAAGTTCAGCGGCACCTCGTCGGGGTCCAGTTCGGCGAGCTCCGCGGCGAACTCCGCGCGCTGCTCCAGCGTCTCGCCCATGCCGAGGATGCCGCCGCAGCACACCTCCATGCCCGCCTCGCGCACCATCGACAGGGTCTGCCAGCGCTCTTCCCAGGTGTGGGTGGTGACAACGTTGGTGAAGAACGAGCGCGCCGTCTCGAGGTTGTGGTTGTAGCGGTGCACGCCCATCTCCGCGAGCCGGTCCACCTGGTCGGCGCTGAGCATGCCCAGCGAACACGCGATCTGGATGTCGACCTCGTCGCGGATGGCTTCGATGCCGGCGGCGACCTGGGCCAGCAGCCGCTCGTCGGGGCCGCGCACCGCCGCCACGATGCAGAACTCCGTGGCACCGGATTTGGCGGTCTGCTTGGCCGCCTCGACGAGGCTCGGGATGTCCAGCCAGGCGCTGCGCACCGGCGACTTGAAGAGCCCCGACTGCGAGCAGAAATGGCAGTCCTCCGGGCAGCCCCCGGTTTTCAGGCTGATGATGCCTTCAACCTCGACCTCGGGACCGCAGTGCCGCATCCGCACGTCGTGGGCCAGTGCCAGCAAGTCCTCGAGCCGGTCGTCGGGCAAGCGCAGTATTTCGAGGACCTGGTCCTTGCTCAGACCCTCGCCGCGTTCCAGCACCTGTCGGCGGGCCACCGCCAGAATGTCTGAATCTTGCATGCCATCCGGGCCGGCGTCGGTTATCGGTCGCGTCGGCGCTTGCGTCACCAGGTTCTCCCCTGCTTCGTTGTCTGTGGCCGAGCATCGGCATCGGCGCACGGCCGGCCCCACGATCGTCGGCAGCCTGAACTAAACGGTGTTCAAAGTAGGGTAACGGTGCGCGCGTACGCAGACGGAATGTGGGCCGATCGGACGGGAGAATCGTGCAGGCCACTGGGTATACGACCATGGTGACTGAGCCGCACGTCCAATACCTCGCGCACCACATGCTGCTGCTCGCGCTGCCGGCGTTTCTGCCCGCAGTAGTCGTCGTCGGCGTCATCCTGTACGTCGCCCTCAAAGACCGGCGCGGCGGCGGAACTGACGACAAATCGGCCGACAAATCGCACGATTGACGCCCACCCGAGCGGGGCATACCCAGCAATGCTTACCTCACAGTAAGTTGAGAGTTGCCGACCAGTTTCCGGGCAGGTTGAGAGGCGATAACCATGGAGATTGCAGTTCTTGCGGAAGCGCCGCCGGCACGCGGCGCGGGACTCGACCAGGTGATCGGGTTGTCGGTCGCCGCGGTGGTGATAGCGCTGGTCATGCTCTGGGTTGGGCATGCGCATCGCACCCATCGACTGACGTGGCTAACCACATTCGCTGACTGGCTGGGCGTCAAGTTCAAGCGCCCGTCCTGGGTGGCGCTGCCGGTGCTCGTGTACACCACGTCGATCATCTGCGCGCTGTTCGGATTCATCTGGGATGTCAGCTGGCACATCGGCAACGGCCGGGACCCCGGCCCGCTGGCCAACCCCGCGCACTACTTCATCATCATCGGCCTGTTCGGCGTCTTCGTGGCCGGCATGATCGCGATAGTGCTGCCGTTCGACCGTCCCGGTCCGGCGCCGGTGCGCATCACCAAGAATTGGCACGCACCCGTTGGGGGTGTGCTCATGGCCGGGTGCGGGCTGTACGCGATGATCGGCTTCCCGCTCGACGACGTCTGGCATCGCATCTTCGGGCAAGACGTCACGCTGTGGGGACCGACGCACCTGATGATGATCGGTGGTGCGGGATTTTCGCTGTTCGCGGTGCTGATGCTCGAGTACGAGGGCAGCCGGGCGATGCAGGAAGAGATCGCAGAACGTCCCTTCGTCAAATTCCTGCGCTACTTGTCGTGCGGCGGCCTGCTGATCGGTCTGTCGGTCTATCAGATCGAGTACGACTTCGGTGTCGAGCAGTTCCGGCTGGTGTTGCAGCCGATGATGATCGCCTTCGTCGCGGCGGTGGGACTCGTCGTGCCTCGCATCACTATGGGGCGCGGCGCGGCCGTGATAGCGGCCCTGTTCGCGATCGCCCTGCGCGGTGGAGTCGCGTTCCTGGTTGGGCCGGTCTTGGCAGCGCCGATCAACTGGTTCCCGCTGTACCTCGGCCCCGCCATCGTGGTCGAACTCCTGGCGTTGACTCCCCTGTTCAAGCGCCCGCTGGTGTTCGGGGCGGTCGCGGGTCTGGGTGTGAGCACCGTGGGCCTGTGGCTGGAGTCGCTGTGGATCGGCGCCGTGTACCACTACCCGTGGCCGACGAACATGTGGGGCGAGGCGCTGTTGATGGCGGTGCCGGTAGCCGTTCTCGCGGGACTGTGCGGGGCAATGATGGGCATGGTGCTCACGGGCCAGCCGCTGCCCCGCCGCGCGATCGGCATCTCGGTGGTCGCGGCGACTGTGCTGGTGATCGGCGGCGCCGTGGCCAACGGACTGCACATCGTCGTCCCGAGCAAGGACACCGCCACCATCACGTTGACCGAACTGCCCAGTGAGCCGGGCAGGCGCATGGTGTCGGCTGACGTCCAGATCAACCCGCCGGATCTGGTCAGCGAGCATCCGGAGTGGTTGTCGATCCTGTCCTGGCAGGGGCGGATGGAAAACCACCGGGGCCTGGTGATCGATCGGCTCGAGCGGGTCGGGCCGGGACACTACCGCTCCACCCAGCCCGTTCCGGTGTGGGGCTCGTGGAAGACCCTGCTGCGGCTGCAGGACGGCTACACCATGACCGCGGTGCCGATCTTCGAACCCGCCGACGAGGCCATTCCCGCCGCGGAGGTGCCCGCGCTCGCGAACACCACCCGGCCGTTCGTCCAGGAGATCACCATCCTGCAGCGCGAACGCGACCCGAACGCCCCGGGCTGGCTGTACGTCGCGGGGTCGATACTGGTGCTGATCTTCACGCTGATGGTGATCGCCGGGCTGACGTGGGGCGCGGGCCGCATCAACGGCGCCGTCATCGAGCCCGAGCCGGTCGAGGAGGAGCAAGCCCCTCCGCGGGCGGCGTGATGGCCCGGCGCGTTTTCCTCGCGGCGGTGACGGGGGTGCTGGCCTTGGCGCTGGCCGGGTGCGGCGGGTCGTCCGGCCCGGCACCCGCCGGCGGCTTGGTCGTCGACATCACCATCGCCAACGGGCAGGTCAAGCCCACCAACGCCACGCTGCAGGCCAAGGTGAAGGAGCAGATCACGCTGAAGGTCAGCAGCGACGCCGTCGACGAGCTGCACGTGCACTCGGTGCCCGACCACAAGTTCCCGGTCGCGGCCGCACCCGGTCAGACGTTCCAGTTCAGCGTCGACGTGCCGGGCAACGTCGAAGTCGAGCTGCACCACCTGAAGAACACGATCGCCACCATTCAAGTCCGCCCGTGACCCGCGCTGGCACGGTGGTGCTGGCGCACGGTCTCGGCGGGTCGGGCGATCTGCCGGTCCCCTACGCCTTTGCGATGGTCGGCGCGGCGTGGGCGCTGACGTTCACGTTTGCCCTGGTGGCGTTCGCATGGAAGCGGCCGCGGTTCGATCCGGACAAGCCCGGCCGCCCGTTGCCGGCGGCGCTGACCACCTTCGTCGACGCCCGCGGCACCCGCTGGGCGGCGGCCGGCGTGGCGCTGGTGTTCGCACTGTGGGCGGTCGCGGCCGGGATCTGGGGGCCGCACGGCCCGCAGGCTCAGTCGAACGCCCTGCTCGGGGTGTTCTACGTGCTGCTGTGGGTCGGCCTGGTGGCGGCTTCGCTGTGCTTCGGGCCGGTGTGGCGGGTGATCTCGCCGATGCGCACGGTGTACGTGCTGCTGCGACGGTTCGTGCCCCGCCGCGGTGCGCCGCGGCTGACCTATCCGCAGGGCTGGGGCTACCGGCCCGCGGCGGTGGGTCTGTTCGCGTTCGTCTGGATGGAGCTGGCCAGCCCGGATTCGGCGTCGCTGCCGTGGGTGCAGGCGTGGCTGGCGATCTACGCCGCGGCGATGCTGATCGGCGCCTGGCTGTGCGGCCAGCGCTGGCTGGCCCGCGCCGACCCGTTCGGCGTGTACAGCATGGCGGTGTCCCGCCTGTGCCCGTTCCGCCGCGACCCGGAGACGGGCAGGATCGTCGTCGGCAACCCGCTGGACCACCTGCCGTCGCTGCCGGTGCGGCCGGGCGTCGTCGCCGTGTTGGCGGTGCTGCTGGGGTCGACGGCGTTCGACAGCTTCTCGTCGTCGCCGACGTGGCGCAGCCTCGCCGACCGGATGGCCCGCGCGGCCCACGGCGTACCGGTGGCGGTGTCGTCGTCGGCGCTGCGCACCGTCGGCCTGCTCGTCTTCATCTCGGTGGTCGCGGTGAGCTTTTCGCTGGCCGCGCGGGCGACGGGCGGCATGGACCGCGAGCAGCGGCGGGCTTTGCCGGGCCAGATGGCGCACTCGCTGATCCCGATCGTGGTGGGCTACATCTTCGCGCACTACCTGACCTACCTGGTGGAGCGCGGGCAGCAGACGGTGTTCGCGCTGGCCGACCCGTTCGGTCGCGGGTGGAACCTACTCGGGTTGGCCCACTGTCACGTCGCCTACGTGCTGTCCATGCATCCGCCGGTGCTGGCCACCATCAAGGTCTCCTGCGTGGTCATCGGGCACATCGTGGCGGTGGTCGCGGCGCACGACAAGGCGCTGCGGCTGCTGCCCGACGGGCATCAGCTGACAGGTCAGCTGACGATGATGCTGGTCATGGTCGGCTACACCTTCACCGGGTTGTATTTGCTGTTCGGCGGCTGAAAGGCTGGACGCTGACAAGCCGCTGACGAGAGGAAGCCCATTGACGTCGCGTCGGTCGACCGGTCCGCTGATGCGGGAGGAAATCCCGGAGGACAAAGTTCCGGCCCGCAAACGCTGGCGCCGTCCGCCCGGCTTCTCTCGGCTGAGCATTCAGTCCAAGGTCATGGCGATGCTGTTGGTGTCCAGCCTGCTGTCGTTGGGCGTGATCGGGGCGGTCGGCTACAGCGCCGCACGCAAAGCGCTGCTGCCGTCGGCCTTCGAGCAGGTGACCCAGCTGCGTGAATCGCAGAAGCGGGCCGTGGAGACGCTGTTCTCCGATCTCGCGGACTCGCTGATCCTCTACAGCCGCGGGTCGACCACGCTGGACGCGGTGCAGGCGTTCAGCGCGGGTTTTGAGCAGCTGGCGAACGCGCCCATCGACGAGGCGAAGCAACAGGCTCTGGTCAACTTCTACAACGACAGGATGATCAAGCCCTTCGAGAACAGCACGGGCACGAAACTGGATCTAGGCGCCGTGCTCCCGAGCGGCAACGCGCAGCGATATCTGCAGGCGCACTACACGGTGGCGCCGAACCCCGCCGAGATCGGCGATGCCCTCGACGGAAGCGCCTGGTCGGCCGCCAACGCCCGGTTCAACGGCTATTTCCGCGAAGTGGCGACCCGGTTCGAATACCGCGACGCGTTGCTGCTCGATCCCCGCGGCAACGTCGTGTACAACGTGCGCAAAGGCGTCACGCTCGGCACCAACATCCTCACCGGCCCGTTCCGGCAGTCCAACCTCAAGGGCGCCTTCGAGCGGGCGATGGCGGCCAACACCACGAATTTCGTCTGGATGACCGACTTCGCGCCCTACCAGCCGCAACTCGGCGCACCAATCGCGTGGCTGGTGGCACCGATCGGCGCGCCGGGCAGAGCGGCCGGGGTAATTGCGCTGCCCCTGCCGATCTCCAAGATCAACCGCATCATGACCGCCGACCAGCATTGGAAAGACGTCGGCATGGGCGAGACGGGCGAGACGATTCTCGCCGGTCCGGACAACTTGATGCGCTCCGATTCGCGAGTCTTTCTCGAAGACCCGAAGAAGTACCGCGCCGACGCGATCGCGGCGGGCACCCGCGCCGACATCGTCGACCAGGCGATCCGATGGCGCGGAACCACGCTCGTGCAGCCGGTCGCGTCGACCGCCGCCCACGCCGCGCAACGCGGCGAGACCGGCGTCATGATCGACATCGATTACCTCGGCCGTCGGGAATTGGTGGCCTACGCCCCGTTGACGCTGCCGAATTCCAACCTGCACTGGGCGATCCTGGCGTCCAGAGAAACGAACGAAGCCAACGCGCGTTTTTCCTCGCTCAGCCAGCAACTGGTCATAGCCACGGGGGCAATGGTTTTCGTGATCTGCGTGGGAGCACTGCTGGCCGCGCAGGTCTTTGTGCGGCCCATTCGGCGGCTACAGGCCGGGACCCAGAAGATCAGCGCCGGCGACTACAACGTCGCGATCCCGGTGACGTCGCGCGACGAAATCGGCGAACTCACCGACGCTTTCAACGACATGAGCCGCAGCCTGCAGATCAAGGAGGATCTGCTGACCGAACAGCGCAAGGAGAACGACCGACTGCTCGCGTCGTTGATGCCCGAGCCGGTGGCGCAACGCTATCGCGAGGGCGAACAGACGATCGCCCAGGAGCACCAGGACGTCACCGTCATCTTCGCCGACTTCGTGGGCCTCGACGAGATCTCCAGCCGGCTCGGCGGCAACGAATTGGTAGGCATCGTCGACGACCTGATCCGGGAGCTCGACGCCGCCGCGGAAGCGCTTGGCGTCGAACCGATTCGCACCCTGCACAACGGCTACCTGGCCAGCTGCGGCCTGAACTTCCCGCGGCTGGACAGCGTGCACCGCACCGTCGAATTCGCCGGGGAGATGCAGGCCATCATCGAGCGCTTCAACAGCAAGACGGGCTACCACCTGGGACTGCGCGCCGGCATCAACACGGGCAACGTGATCAGCGGACTCGTCGGGCGCAGCAGCATCGTCTACGACATGTGGGGCGCCTCGGTCAACCTGGCCCACCAGATGCGGGGCAGCACAAACGAATCTGGAATCTACGTGACGTCGCAGGTGTACGAGGTGATGCGCGATATCCGGCAGTTCACGTCCGCGGGCACCATCACCGTCGGCGGTACGGAAGTGCAAATCTGGCGACTCTCGGAGGTGCAATGAGTCCGTCTGCCTTCTGGTGGGCCACCGGCGTGGTGGTGGGCCTGCCGCTGCTGTTGATCGCGTTCACCGAGTGGCAACACAGCCTGGCCCGCAACGACAGCCCGCTCGCGCGGCCGGTTCTGCTGCTGCGCAATTTCGTGGTTCCGCTCGGGGCGCTGTTGGTGCTGCTCGTGCGGGTGGCGGGCACGCCCTCCAACTTCACCTCGGTGCGGGTGCTGGCGACGGTGTTCGGCTTCGTGGTGCTGGTGTTGTTGCTGTCCGGGCTGAACGCGACGGTGTTCGAGGACGCGCCGCAGGGGTCCTGGCGGCAGCGGGTCCCGGGCATCTTCCTCGACGTCACCCGGTTCCTGCTGATCGGCGCCGGTCTGGCGGTCGTCCTGTCCTATGTCTGGGGCGTGCGCGTCGCCGGCCTGTTCACCGCGCTGGGCGTGACGTCGGTGGTCATCGGTCTGATGCTGCAGAACTCCGTCGGCCAGATCGTCTCGGGCCTGTTCATGTTGTTCGAGCAGCCGTTCCGGATCGGCGACTGGCTGGATACCCCCGCCGCCAAGGGCCGGATCGTGGAGGCGAACTGGCGTTCGGTCCACATTCAAACTGGGCGCGGGCTGCAGATCACCCCGAACTCAGTGCTCGCCACCACGTCGTTCACCAACCTCAGCCGCCCGCCCGGCGGGCATCAGCTGACAATCACGACCACCTTTTCGGAGGCTGACCCGCCCGACCGGGTGTGCGCGCTGCTATCGCAGGTCGCCGACGCGCTGCCGCAGCGCAAGCCGGACGTCGCGGCGGCGTCGACGCCCGCCGGCGGCGCCGAGTACCGCGTCACGATCGGGTTGACGTCGCCGGCCGACGACTCGGCCGCGCAGGCCACTTTTCTGCGGTGGCTCTGGTACGCGGCCCGCCGCGCCGGCCTGCACCTCGACGGCGCCGACGACGACGTCTCGACGCCCGAGAACGTCGAGAAGGCGTTGCGGACGGTGGTGGCGCCGGCACTGCGGCTGAGCCAGGCGGATCAGCGGATCGTGGGGTCCCACGCGCGAATCGTTCGCTACGGAACGAACGAGTTGGTCGAGCGCGCCGATCGGGTGCCCGACAAGATGACGTTCCTGATCGCCGGCAGCGTGCGACTGACCGCCGTCTGCGAGGACGGCTCGGTTGCCGTGGTCGGCACGCTGGATGAAGGCTCGTTCCTGGGCGCGACCGCGCTGACCCGGCAGCCCAACCTGGCCGACGCGCGGGCCATCGACGAGGTGACCGCGCTGGAAGTCGCCCGCGAACACGTCGTCGACCTGGTGACGAGCAAGCCGTTGCTATTGCAGGATCTGGGCCGCGCGATCGACGACCGACGTGCCCGGGTGCACCAGGTGACACAGCCGGCTTAAGCCGGCCCTCGAGCCGGCCTCGGCGTGTGCACACTCGCGACGGCGCGGCGCCTATCCGGGCCGGCGCCTGTCCCGGCCCGGCGCCTGTCCGCGAGGGCGCTCAAATTTGTGTGAAATTGCCGTTGGGGCGTGGATTTTGGGGACTCTCGCGCCGGCGCTGGGCCGGTTTCTGGCGTCTTGCCCGCCTTCGAGCGACAGCTTGTCGCGCGGACACTCTAGCCGCCGGCGTATACATCGAGCCTGCGCTGGCGGCCTACCCCGTGATCGGGTGCTCGGCGCGTTTGTTGCCCTCCCAGCGGCGCAGGCCGGCGAAGCGGCCGTCGAGCTGGGTCGGCCGGCCCGCAATGCGCAGCGCCCGGCCCAGCTGGGGTCCGCCGATCCGCCTCGCGAGTGTCGTGTGCCCGGTCCACTGCCCGGGCAGGCTGTTGGCCATCGGCGCGGGCGACAGGTGCGGCCGGCAGAGCCGATGCACCTCGGCGTGCAGGGCCAGCAGCTCGCTCGTCGGCACGATCAGGCGGGCGAAGACGACGTTGGCGCGGCCGAACAGCACGGGCGCCCCGACCGTCGCCCGCAGCGGCAATCCGGCCGCGACGGGCCGCAGCAGCTGGTCGACGGCGGGGTCGATGCGCTCGGCGACGGCCAGCGTCACGTGGGGCCGGCTGGCCGGGGCCTGGCTGGGGATCCCGGCGCCGGCCAGCTCCTCCCAGATGCGGCGGATCGCGGCCTCGGTGTCGCGGTCGAAGACCAGCTCGATCGAATGCACCATCAACGCACCAGCGCCGTCACCCAGTCGCGCTCGAACGAGGCCGCGCTCAGGCCCGCGAAGTCCGTGCTGCGACTGGCACCGGCAGGCAGCGCGGCCCGCACCGGAACCAGCCGCTGAAGCGCGGCGCGATTGGAGGTCTCCACCACGCCCGGCCGCGAAGGCCAGCTGCCGATCACCAGCCCGCTACACGGAATCGCCCGGGCGGCAAGCGCTTCCAGCGTGAGCGCGGTGTGGTTGAGGGTGCCCAGGCCCGCGGCGACCACGACCAGCGCCGCGGCGCCGAGGTCGGCGGCGAGATCACGCAGGGTGACACCGCCGTCGCCGATTTCCACCAGCAGGCCGCCGGCTCCTTCCACCAACGTCAGCCTCCCGGGACTATCCAGCCCACGGACGAGGCTCACCAGCTCGTCGCGGGTCGGCAATGTCGCTCCGGCGCGCTCGGCCGCCGCGGCGGGCGCCATCGGCAGCGGGTAGCGGGCCAGCCCGACGAGCTGGGTCACTCCGGACAGTCGGCCGACTTCGGCGAGGTCGTCGTCACCGTCCGCGGTGCCGGTCTGCGCGGGCTTGCACACCGCGACGTCGATGCCGGCCTGACGGGCGGCCGACGCCAATGCGGCGGTGGCGATCGTCTTGCCGACCCCCGTGTCGGTCCCGGTGATGACCAGGACCGTCAACGGCGCACCCCGGCAAGCACGCGTTCGGCCAGTTCCAGCTCGGCGGCGTCCAGGGACGCGCGCGCGGACAGCCGCAGCCGCGACGTGCCGGCCGGCACCGTCGGGGGCCGAAAGCAGCCCACCCGCACGCCAGCGTCCAGGCAGGCCGTCGCGGCGGCCAGTGCCACGTCCGGATCGCCCAGGATCACCGACACCACCGCCGACGCGGGCACGTCGGGCACGTCGCACGCCCGGGCCAGCCGGGCAGCGTGGGACAGCACGGCGTCGGGCCGCCAAGGCTCGGCCTTGAGGACGCGCAGCGCGGCCTGGGCCGCGCCGACGGCGGCGGGGGCCAGCCCGGTGTCGAAGATGAATGGTCGGGCCGCGTCGATCAGGTGGTCGCGGACCGCCTGTGGCCCCAGCACGACGCCGCCCTGGCTGCCCAGCGCCTTGGACATCGTCGTGGTGAGCACCAGGTCGGGCGCCCCGGCCAGACCCAGCTCGTGGACCAGGCCCCGCCCGCCGCCGCGCACCCCGAGGCCGTGCGCCTCGTCGACCATGAGCAGCGCGCGGTGCCGGCGGCACATGTCGTGCAGCTCGCGGACCGGGGCCAGCGTGCCGTCGGCGCTGAACACCGAGTCGGTGACGACGACGGCGCGTTCCTCGTCGCGTGAGTCCAGGGCCGCGTCGACGGCGTCGACGTCGCGGTGCGGCGTCACGACCACCCGCGCCCGGGACAGCCGGCAGGCATCCACCAGCGACGCGTGCGAATAGGCATCGGACACCAGCAGCGAGCCGGGGCCCGACAGCGCGACGACGGCACCCAGATTGGCCGTGTACCCCGAGGAGAACAGCAGTCCGGTCGACGCGCCGACGTAGTCGGCGAGCTCGGCTTCGAACTCCTGGTGCAGCTCGGTGTCGCCGGTGACCAGGCGCGATCCGGTGGAGCCGGCGCCCCAGGTACGCAGCGCCGCGACGCCGCCGTCGATGACTTCGGGGTGCTGGGACAGGCCGAGGTAGTCGTTGGACGCCAGATCAAGCTCGGTCGCGACGGGCGGCCGGGGCCGCAGCGAGCGGCGCAACCCGGCCGCGCGGCGTTGCTGCTCCACCTCCGCCAGCCAGGCCAGCGGCGAGTCGATCTGCGTCTTCATCGACGCTCAGCCTACGAGTCGCGCGACCTCTACCATCGCGGAGGTGATCCGGGCGATCTCGTCGGGCGCGCAGATGTAGGGCGGCATCGCGTAGATCAGGTTGCGAAACGGCCGCAACCAGACGCCGCGGTCCAGCGCCGCCGGGGTGGCGACGGCCAGGTCGACGGCCCGGTCGCATTCGATGACGCCGATGGCGCCGCAGACCCGGACGTCGGTGACCGCGGGCAGGCCCCGCGCGGGTTCCAGGCCGGCCGTCAGCCCGGCGGCGATCTCGGCCACCCGCGCGCGCCAGTCCTGAGCGAGCAGCAGTTCGACGCTGGCCACCGATACCGCACAGGCCAGCGGATTGGCCATGAACGTGGGCCCGTGCATCAGCGCGCCGGCCTCGCCGGTGCTGATCGTGTGCGCGACGTCGGTGCTGCACAGCGTGGCGGCCAGGCTGAGGTATCCGCCGGTCAGCGCCTTGCCGACGCACATGATGTCCGGGCTCACCCCGGCGTGGTCGGCGGCGAACAGCTCGCCCGTACGCCCGAACCCGGTGGCGATCTCGTCGAACACCAACAGCACGTCGTGCCGGCGGCATGCCTCGCGCAGGTCGGTCAGGTAGCGCGGGTCGTGGAAGCGCATCCCACCGGCACCCTGTACGACGGGTTCGACGACGACGGCCGCCAGCTCGTCCGCGTGCCGGGCCAGTTGCGCCTCGAACGCCGCGCTATAGCCGGGGTCGTAGTCGCGGGGTACCTGCGGGGCGAACACCTGGGCGGCCAGGATGTCGGTCCACAGCGAGTGCATCCCGCCGTCGGGGTCGCAGACGCTCATCGGCGTGAAGGTGTCGCCGTGGTAGCCGCCGCGCCAGGTCATCAGCCGGTGCTTGCCGGGCGCGCCGCGGCCGCGCCAGTACTGCAGCGCCATCTTGACGGCGACCTCGACCGACACCGAGCCGGAGTCGCTGAAGAAGACGGTCTCGAGACCTGTCGGGGTGATGTCGACCAGCAGCTGCGCCAACCGCGCCGCCGGCTCGTGGGTGAGACCGCCGAACATGACGTGGTTCATGACGCCGAGCTGGCGGGTCAGCGCCGCGTCCAGCACCGGGTGGCCGTGCCCGTGGATCGCGGTCCACCAGGAGCTCATGCCGTCGAGCACCTCGACCGGTGAGCCGTCGCGGATCAGCGTCAGCCACGCGCCACGGGCGGCGACGGCGACGACGGGCGCCACGGCTTCGGACCCGATCGTGCTGTAGGGGTGCCACAGGTGGGCGGCGTCGATCGCGCTGATCTGCTCGGGCGTCAACCCGGGTGTCGCCGCGGACATAGGAGACGAGGGTAGAGCAGCGCCCAGGCCGGCCGGGACTCGTAGCGGTCAGACTCCGCCCCGCACGGGCGGCTCGCGCTTGCCGCCGCGGATACCGCGACACTTAAACCACGCACACGACACGCCGCCTGGGATGTGCGTGGTTTATGTCTCGAGAAGGAGCGGCCGGGCGCGCAGGTGCTCTGGGCGGAATCACACCGGCGATCACCGATACGGGTCGCGCAAATCCCGGCCATCGGGAAGCATCTACCGGCATGGCTTCGCCGCAGCAGTCCGACGAGTCCCCCGACACCGGTGACCCGCCGGTGCCCGACGAGCCCCCGCACACCGACGAGCGCGAGCCGCGGACCATCTACCTGCGAATCGACGCCTGGGACGTGGCCTGCACGTGTGCGCTGCTCTCGCTGCTAGTCGTCGTCGCGACGACGACCACCCTGCCGTCGCGGATGTTCGGCTTCGCCGCCGACGCCTGCACCGACGGCACCTGCGGGCTGGTGCCGTTCGGCGCGGATCAATACATCTTTCCGGTGATGTGGGGCGGTATCGGTGCGGCGGTCACCGCGGCCGCGATCGGGCCGATCGTGTCGCTCGTCCGCGGCTGGCACATGTATTTCTGGCCGATCATCTCCGCCGGAGTCCTCATGGTCAGCTCGTTGGCTGGCTACGCTCTGACAACATTCAGCGAACGATATTGGCACTGACGCCGCTGTGACGCAGGCCCTAACGCACACTCGGTTGAGACCGAAATCACAACTGCGCAACCAAGTTTCGTTTAGGCAGTCACCGTCCGATCTCATTCGTACAAATAATCCCGCGCAGCTCTGGCCCTCTCTTGCGCATGTTGTCAAAGTGTCTGTAGTGACTGGTGTGACTACGACGGGTTAACCCCCGCCGGGCCCCGATGAGGCGGTCGTCGCGCAAGTCATGCAACGGCGACCGACGCGCAGTCACAGCGCCGAGGCACGAGACCCCAAGAGAGGGTGAAACAGAATGAAACGCATCTACGCCTTCGCAATCGGCCTGGCGATGACGGTGGCCCCGATGGCGGCCCCGATAGTTGTCGGACCCGCTCTCGCGGCCGCCGACCCGGGTGCCCGGCCGATGGACTACCAACAGGTCACCGACGTCGTGGTCGCGCGCGGCCTGTCGCAGCGCGGCGTGCCGTTCTCCTGGGCCGGCGGCGGGGTCAACGGCCCCAGCCGCGGCACCGGCACGGGCGCCATGACCGTCGGCTTCGACGCCTCCGGCCTGATGCAGTACGCCTACGCCGGAGCGGGCCTCAAGCTGCCGCGTTCCTCCGGCCAGATGTACCGGGTCGGTCAGAAGGTGCTGCCGCAGCAGGCCCGCAAGGGCGACCTGATCTTCTACGGCCCCGAAGGCACCCAGAGCGTCGCGATGTACCTCGGCAACAACCAGATGCTGGAGGTGGGCGACGTCGTCCAGGTCTCGCCGGTGCGGACCAGCGGCATGACGCCCTACCTGGTCCGGGTGCTCGGAGTCCCGACGACTCCGCTGCCCCAGGCGCAGGCGCCGCTGCAGCAACAGGCTCCCGCACAGCAGGCACCGCTGCAGCAGGTACCCGCCCAGCAGGCACCCCTGCAGACGCCCGCCCCACAGGCACCCCTGCAGCAGGTCCCGCCGACTCAGACCGCTCCTCTGCAGCTGGTTCCGGCGCAGCCGTCGGGCCCGTTGCAGCTGGTACCGGCCCAGCCGGCGGCGCCGCTGCAGCCCGCCATCATCCCCACGACACGGTAATTTCCATCACTCCTCGGCACTGGTGGACTAGCCCGCCACTTGCTCAAAACGACTCGCTGCTGCTCAGCGAGGGAGCGAGTGGCGGGTTTTGGGTAAATTAGTCCCTTGATGCTCAACCTGTCCCCGCCCCGCCCGCCGGCTGCCGTCGCGAAGCCGGCCGCTCAGGCAACCGCGGGGTCGGCCGGCTTTTACCGCCATGACCTCGACGGCTTGCGCGGCATCGCGATCGCTCTGGTCGCGATGTTCCACGTCTGGTTCGGCCGGGTGTCAGGTGGCGTCGACGTGTTCCTGGCGCTGTCCGGGTTCTTCTTCGGCGGCAAGCTGCTGCGCGCCGCCCTCAACCCGGTGGTCTCGCTGAATCCGCCCGCGGAGGTGGCGCGGCTGGTTCGACGGCTGGTTCCGGCCCTGGTCGTGGTGCTGGCCGGGTGCGCGCTGCTGACCGTGTACGTGCAGCCGGAGACCCGGTGGGAGACGTTCGCCAACCAGAGCCTGGCCAGCCTGGGCTACTACCAGAACTGGGAGCTGGCCAACTCGGCGTCGGACTACCTGCGCGCGGGCGAGGCCGTCAGCCCCTTGCAGCACATTTGGTCCATGTCGGTGCAGGGGCAGTTCTACATCGCGTTCCTGCTGCTGATCGCCGGCTGCGCCTACCTGTTTCGCGGTCTGCTCGGCCGGCACCTGCGGACCCTGTTCGTGGTGTTGCTCAGTGCGCTGACGGTGGCGTCGTTCGTCTACGCGATCATCGCTCACAACGCCAACCAGGCGAACGCGTACTACAACAGCTTCGCGCGGGCGTGGGAACTGCTGCTGGGTGCGCTGGTCGGGGCGCTGGTCACCCAGGTCCGCTGGCCGATGTGGTTGCGCACCGTCCTGGCGACGGTCGGGCTGGCGGCGATCCTGTCCTGCGGTGCCCTGATCGACGGCGTCAAGGAATTCCCGGGCCCGTGGGCCCTGGTGCCCGTCGGGGCCACGATGCTGATGATCCTGGCCGGGGCCAACCTCGGGGACGGCGAGCGGCAGCCCCTGCCGAATCGGCTCCTGGCGGCCGGGCCCCTGGTGACGCTGGGTGCGATGGCGTACTCGCTGTACCTGTGGCACTGGCCGCTGCTGATCTTCTGGCTCTCCTACACCGGCCACCCGCACGCCAACTTCCTCGAGGGCACGGCGGTGCTGCTGGTGTCCGGCGTCCTGGCCTACCTGACCACTCGGCTGGTCGAAGACCCGCTGCGAGTCCGGAAGCCCGCGAGCTCCGCGGCGGCCGCACCGATCGAGACCGCCGCGCCGATCCCCTGGCGGGTGCGGATGCGCCGCCCGACGATGGCGCTGGGCTCCGCGGTCGTACTGCTGGGCGTCACCCTGACCGCGACGTCGTTCACCTGGCGTGAGCACCTCAGCGAGGAACGCGCCTCCGGCAAGGAGCTGACGGGCCTCAACCCCCACGACTATCCGGGCGCCCTCGCGCTCACCGCGCACGTGCGGGTGCCCGAGCTGAAGATGCGGCCCACGGTCCTGGAGATCAAGGAGGACCTGCCGGCCACCACCAGGGACGGCTGCATCAGCGACTTCGTCAACCCGGCGGTGGTCAACTGCACCTACGGCGACGTGGACGCCACGCGGACCATCGCGCTGGCCGGCGGATCCCACGCGGAACACTGGCTGACCGCGCTGGACCTGCTCGGGCGCAACCACCACTTCAAGGTGGTCACTTACCTGAAGATGGGTTGCCCGCTGTCCACCGAGGAAGTCCCGCTGATCATGGGCAACAACGCCACCTACCCGCAGTGCCGCGAGTGGGTGCAGACGGTGATGAGCAAGCTGGTCACCGACCGCCCCGACTACGTCTTCACCACCTCGACACGCCCGTGGAACATCAAAAAAGGCGATGTGATGCCTGCCACGTACATTGGAATCTGGCAGACGTTGTCCGACAACCACATTCCGGTCCTCGCCATGCGTGACACGCCGTGGCTGGTCAAGGACGGCAAGCCGTTCGATCCCGCGGACTGTCTGGCCAAGAAGGGCGACGCGGAGTCGTGTTCGATCAAACGTTCTGACCTGCTCGTCGACCGCAATCCCACCCTCGACTTCGTCGAGCGGTTCCCGCTGCTCAAGCCGCTGGACATGTCCGACGCGATCTGCCGGCCCGACGTCTGCCGTCCCGTCGAGGGAAACGTGCTCATCTACCACGGCGCGCACCACCTGTCCCCCACCTACGTCCGCACCCTGGCACCCGAACTGGGCCGACAGATCGCCGCGGCCACCGGTTGGTGGTAACCAACCTGCCGCGCTGAGGAGACCCCGATAAGGTCTTAGTGATGTCGAACGGCTCGAACGGCTCCGAAGGCTCTGGAGGCACCGAACCGACGCTGCCCAGGGTGTGGCCGGGTACCGCCTACCCGCTCGGGGCCACCTATGACGGTGCCGGCACCAACTTTTCGCTGTTCTCCGAGATCGCCAGTCAGGTGGATCTGTGCCTGATCGCCGAGAGCGGCCAAGAGACGCGGATCCCCCTCGACGAGGTCGACGGCTACGTCTGGCACGCGTACGTACCCAACATCACCCCGGGCCAGCGCTACGGCTTCCGGGTGCACGGTCCGTTCGACCCCGCGGCCGGTCATCGGTGCGACCCGAGCAAGCTGCTGCTCGACCCCTACGGCAAGGCGTTCGACGGCGACTTCACGTTTGGCCAGGCGCTGTTCTCCTACGACCTCAACGCCGTTGGCCCCGAGGGGAACTCGACGGAGACCGGCACTCCGCCCATGGTCGACTCGCTCGGCCACACCATGACCAGCGTGGTGATCAATCCCTTCTTCGACTGGGGCTTCGACCGGGCGCCACTCACCCCGTACCACGAGACGGTGATCTACGAGGCGCACGTCAAGGGCATGACGCAGACCCACCCCGGCGTCCCCGACGAACTGCGCGGCACCTACGCCGGCCTGGCCCACCCGGCGATCATCGACCACCTCAAGTCGCTGAACGTCACCGCGCTCGAGCTGATGCCGGTACACCAGTTCCTGCACGATCAGCGCCTGCTGGAACTCGGCCTGCGAAACTACTGGGGCTACAACACATTCGGGTTCTTCGCACCGCACTACCAGTACGCGTCGTCGCGGCAGGCCGGCAGCGCGGTGGCTGAGTTCAAGATGATGGTCCGCAGCCTGCACCAGGCGGGCATCGAGGTCATCCTCGACGTGGTCTACAACCACACCGCCGAAGGCAACCACCTGGGCCCGACCATCAACTTCCGCGGCATCGACAACAAGGCGTACTACCGGCTCGTCGACGGCGACCTGCGGCTGTACAAGGACTTCACCGGCACCGGCAACAGCCTCAACGCGCGTCATCCGCACACCCTGCAGCTGATCATGGACTCGCTGAGGTACTGGGTGCTGGAAATGCACGTCGATGGGTTCCGGTTCGACCTGGCGTCCACGCTGGCCCGCGAGTTCTACGACGTGGACCGGCTGTCCGCGTTTTTCGATCTCGTGCAGCAGGATCCCGTGGTCAGCCAGGTCAAATTGATCGCCGAACCATGGGACGTCGGCGAGGGCGGCTACCAGGTCGGAAACTTTCCGGGTTTGTGGACCGAGTGGAACGGGAAGTATCGCGATACTGTGCGTGACTACTGGCGGGGTGAGCCCGCGACCCTCGGGGAGTTCGCCTCCCGCCTTACCGGCTCGTCGGACCTCTACGAGGTGACCGGCCGGCGTCCCAGCGCGAGCATCAACTTCGTCACCGCCCACGACGGATTCACCCTGCACGACCTCGTCTCCTACAACGAGAAGCACAACGAGGCCAACGGCGAGGACAACCGCGACGGCGAAAGCCACAACCGGTCGTGGAACTGCGGCGTCGAGGGCCCCACCGACGACCCCGACATCGTGGATTTGCGCTGCCGTCAGATGCGCAACTTCTGGGCCACCCTGATGATCAGCCAGGGAACGCCGATGATCGCCCACGGCGACGAGATCGGCCGCACCCAACTGGGCAACAACAACGTCTACTGCCAGGACTCCGAGGTGGCCTGGATGGACTGGTCGTTGGTGGACAAGAACTCCGACCTGTTCGCGTTCGCCCGCAAGGCGAGCAGCCTGCGTCGCAACCATCCGGTGTTTCGCCGGCGCCGCTTCTTCGAGGGCAAGCCGATCCGAACCGGCGACGAGGTCCGCGACATCGCCTGGTTCACGCCGTACGGCACGGAGATGACCCCCGAGGAGTGGAACACCAGCGGCCACAAGTGCATCGGGGTGTTCCTCAACGGCGATGCCCTCGACGCCCCCGACTCGCGCGGCCAGCGGGTGGTGGACGATTCGTTTTTGTTGTGCTTCAACTCCCATCAGGGCGCGGTCGGCTTCGTCATCCCTTCCCACGACTACGCCGCGCAGTGGACCGTGGAACTCGACACCAACGACGTCGACTGCGACACCGCGCGCGTGATGGCCGCGGACGAGAAGATCTCGCTGCCCGGACGTTCCCTGCTCGTGCTCCGTAAGACCGCCTGACACATGACTTTTCCGGTGCTCTCTACCTATCGGGTGCAGCTGCGCGGCGCCGACAGCGGGTTCGCGTTCACCTTCGCCGACGCCGAAAAACTGCTGGACTACCTCGAGGAGCTCGGGGTGTCGCATCTGTACCTGTCCCCGATCCTGACCGCGGTCGGCGGGTCTACGCACGGCTACGACGTCACGGACCCGACGACGGTGTCCCCCGAGCTCGGCGGAGCCGACGGCCTGGCCCGGCTGTCGGCGGCGGCAAAGGCCCGCGGCATCGGGCTGGTCGTCGACATCGTGCCCAACCACGTCGGCATCGACCAGCCCGAACAGAACCCGTGGTGGTGGGACGTGTTGCGCAACGGCCGGTCGTCGCAGTACGCGTCGTTCTTCGACATCGACTGGGAGTTGGACGATTCCGGCCGGATCGTGTTGCCGGTGCTGGGCTCCGACGACGACGCGGACGACCTGACGGTGGACGGTGACCTGCTGCGCCTGGGCGGCCTGGCGCTACCGATCGCGCCGGGCACCGCTGACGGCAGCGGTCCCGAGGTGCACGACCGCCAGCACTACCGGCTGGTGGGCTGGCGCAACGGAACCGTGGGCTATCGCCGGTTTTTCTCTATCACTTCGCTGGCGGGGCTGCGCCAAGAGGACCGGGCGGTGTTCGACGCCAGTCACGCCGAGGTGGCCCGGTGGGTCAGCGAGGGTCTCGTCGACGGCGTGCGGATCGACCATCCCGACGGGTTGTCGGATCCCGCAGGCTATTTGACGTGGCTTCGCGAGTTGTTGGGGCCGCAGCCCTGGATCGTGATCGAGAAGATCCTGGCCGTCGACGAGGCGCTCGAGCCGACGCTGCCGGTGGCGGGCACCACCGGCTACGACGTGCTGCGCGAGGTCGGCGGCATCTTCGTCGATCCCGACGGTGAAGCGGCGCTGACCGCGCTGGTCGAATCGGCCGGCCTGGACTATGGCGCGATGCCGCAGCTGTTGAGCGAGCTCAAGATCCGCGCCGCGACGGACACTCTGGCCAGCGAGTTGCGCCGGCTGCACCGCAGCATCGTGTCCGCTGCCGGGGCCGACGATCCGTTGCTGCCCGACGCGGTGGCCGCGCTGCTGACCCATGTCGACGTCTACCGCAGCGACTACCGCGGCCTGGCCGCGATCCTGCCCACCGCGTTGGCCGAAACCCAGTCTGCGCAGCCGCAACTGGGTCCGGCGCTGCAGGTGGTGGCCGCCGCCCTGGCCCGCGGCGGCGAGCCCGCCACCCGCCTGCAGCAGCTCTGCGGCGCGGTCACCGCCAAGGCCGTCGAGGACTGCCTGTTCTACCGCGATGCGCGGCTGGTCTCGCTGAACGAGGTGGGCGGCGAACCGCATCGGTTCGGGGTGGGCGCCGCGGAGTTTCACCACAGCGCCGCGACCCGCGCCCGGCTGTGGCCGCAGACCATGTGCACGCTGACCACCCACGACACCAAGCGCGGCGAGGACGTCCGCGCCCGCATCGGCGTGCTGTCGCAGGTGCCGTCGCTGTGGACGGAGTTCGTCGCGCGCTGGGAGATCGCCGCGCCCTCCCCCGATCCGGCGACCGGACAGTTTCTGTGGCAGAACATCTTCGGGGTGTGGCCGGTGAGCGGCGAGGTGACCCGCGAACTGCGCGACCGGTTGCACGGCTACGCCGAGAAGGCCATCCGCGAGGCGGCCTGGCACACCACCTGGAACGACCCGGACAGTGCCTTCGAGGACGCCGTGCACGCCTGGCTGGACACGGTGCTGGACGGGCCCGTGGCGTCCCAGTTGACCGAGCTGGTGGCGCGGCTCAACCCACACGCCGCGAGCGACGCGTTGGGCCAGAAGCTGCTGTCGCTGACCGTCCCGGGCATCCCCGACGTCTACCAAGGCACCGAGCTATGGGACGACAGCCTCGTCGACCCCGACAACCGGCGCGAGGTCGACTACGCCGCGCGACGCGCAGCCCTGCAGGAGTTGGAGCATCCCAAGATTCGGGTCGTCACCACCGCCCTGCGGATGCGGCGCGCCCGCCCGGACACTTTCCTGCACGGCGGATACCTTCCCGTGCTGGCTGACGGCGAGGCCGCCGATCACGTGGTGGCGTTCCTGCGCGGCGACGACATCCTGGTCGCGGTCACACGCTGGACGGTCCGGCTGGCCGACACCGGCTGGGGCAACACCGTGCTGCCGCTGCCGCCCGGTTCCTGGACGGACCGGCTCACCGGCGCCATGGCCAGCGGACCGACGTCGGCCGCCGAACTGTTCGCGGCGCTGCCGGTGGTGCTGTTGGAGCGCGATAATGCCTGAATTCCGGGTGTGGGCGCCGCGGCCGGAGCGGGTGCGCCTCGACGTGGACGGTTCGGTGCATGCCATGACCCGCTCCGACGACGGCTGGTGGCACGCGGACGTCGACGCGCCGCCGGACGCCCGCTACGGGTTCCTGCTCGACGACGACCCCAAGGTGCTGCCTGACCCGCGCTCGGCGCGTCAGCCCGACGGGGTGCACGAGCGCTCGCAGCTGTGGGATCCCCGGGCGGCCAACTGGACCGACGGCGATTGGGCGGGGCGGTCGGTCGAGGGCGCGGTGATCTACGAACTGCATGTCGGCACGTTCACGGCCGCCGGGACCTTCGACGCCGCGATCGAGAAGCTGGACTACCTGGTGGCATTGGGCGTCGACTTCGTCGAGCTGATGCCGGTCAATTCCTTTGCCGGCGTGCATGGTTGGGGCTACGACGGGGTGCTGTGGTACAGCGTGCATGAGCCCTACGGCGGGCCGGACGGCCTGGTCCGATTGGTCGACGCCTGCCACGCCCGGGGCCTGGGCGTGCTGATCGACGCGGTGTTCAACCACCTCGGCCCGTCGGGCAATTATCTGCCGCGGTTCGGTCCGTACCTGTCGTCGGGCAGCAACCCGTGGGGCGAGGGCATCAACATCGCCGACGCCGACTCCGACGAGGTGCGGCGCTACATCATCGGGTGCGCGCTGCGCTGGATGCGCGATTTCCACGCCGACGGGCTGCGCCTGGACGCCGTGCACGCCCTGGTGGACACCACCGCCGTGCACATCCTCGAGGAGCTGGCGACCGAGACCGACTGGCTGTCAAAGCAGTTGGGCCGCCCGCTGTCGCTGGTTGCCGAGAGTGACATGAACGACCCGCGGCTGATCACCGCCCGCGACCGCGGCGGCTACGGCGTCACGGCGCAGTGGGCCGACGACATTCACCACGCCATCCACACCGCCGTGTCCGGCGAACGTCAGGGCTACTACGCGGATTTCGGTTCGCTGGCGACGCTGGTGCAGACGCTGCGGCACGGCTTCTTCCACGCCGGCACCTACTCGTCGTTTCGGCGGCGCCGGCACGGCCGTCCGCTGGATGTCACTGAGGGATCCGGGATCCCGGCCACGCGGCTGCTCGCCTACACCTGCACCCACGACCAGGTCGGCAACCGCGCCCTGGGCGATCGTCCGTCGCAGAACCTGACCGTCGGGCAGCTGGCCGTCAAGGCCGCACTGGTGCTCGGATCCCCCTACACCGCAATGCTTTTCATGGGCGAGGAATGGGGAGCGTCGACGCCGTTCCAGTTCTTCAGCTCGCATCCCGAGCCCGAGTTGGCCCGCGCCACCGCCGAGGGCCGCAAAGCCGAGTTCGCCGAACACGGCTGGGACGCCGACGAGATTCCCGATCCGCAGGACCCGCAGACCTTCCAGCGCTCCAAGCTGGACTGGGACGAGGTCCGCACCGGCGACCACGAACGGCTGCTTGGCGCCTACCGCGATCTGATCGCCCTGCGCCGCACCGAGCCCGACCTCGCCGACCCCTGGCTGGGGAGGTTTACCGTCGACTACGACGAAGCCGAGCGCTGGATAGTGTTGCGCCGCAACCGGCTGTCGATCGCCTGCAACCTGGCCGCCGAGCCGGTGGCCGTGCCGGTCAGCGGCGAGCCGGTGCTGGCCTGGGAACCGCCGACCGTCGGCGCCGACGCCACCGAGCTGCCCGCCCACTCGTTCGCGATCCTGCGTTCCTAGCGCGAGGCTGTGGATAGGTGAATACCGGCGGCGGGGCCACCGCGCAGGATGCGCGCATGAGTCATCACGAGCTGCTCCCCATCCCGCCCACCGAAACCGCGACCGATCCCGCGTACTCGACCGCCGATCTCTGCGAACGCTGGCGCGCCCTGATGGGGCCGTTGGGGTTTGGCGAAAGGCTGCTGTGGACGGCCTTTGTCGGGCCGGACCGTCGTCTGGTCAAACAGCTCATCCAGCTCCCGATCACCCCGCGACCGCGTGCCCGAATCCCCCGCAATCTCATGTCGGCGCTGCGCACGCTGCTGGACGACATGGCGCCGGGCACCACCGTGGCGCTTCTGCTGACCGGTCCCGGCCAAGGGCCGGTCTCCTCCGCCGAGCGGTTGTGGGCCAAGTTGTTGTCCGAGATGGCCGAGCGACTCGGGATTCCGCTCGAACCGATCTTTCGGGCCAACGACGAGTCGCTGCTGCTCGTCGAATGCGCCAGCGGGGATCACACTTTGTCGTCACACCATTCGATGTAGCCGGTGCCCTCGATCGGGGCGCCCCGGAAGGCTCCCGTGTAGCTGTAGCTGCCCGCGAAGCCGGCGCCGAGCCCGAAGCTGAAATCGTCGTTGCTGCGGCCGTGGATGGTGACCAGCTCCGAGCCATCGTCGTCGGCCACCGACCAGGTGAACGTCTCCGGAAGCCGCATGCGGTCACCCGCGGGGGTGAGTTGGGGTGTCAGCCGCGTGTGGATCTCGTGGACGACGCCGCGGGTGAAGGCTGAGTTCTCGCCGTCGGTGCTGCGCACGTTGACCTTTCGCAGCAGCGGAAAGCCCCGCGGTCCCCCGACGTCGGAGAACAGGACCTGTGTGCGCGCGTCGACGTTGACGATCTGGTAGGTGAAGAACTTGATCGGCAGGGGCAGGTTCATCCCGCGCGCGTATTCATAGCTGCCCAGCCCGCAATGGTGCACCGAAACCGACGGATCGGCCGCGGACGAGATCGCGGCATCGACGTGGCACAGCACACCCCAGTGCTCGTAGGCGCCGGGCAGATGAACGAAATGCGTGATCAGGTTCGTCGGACGCAATTCGACGTCCGCGACGAGATCACCCTCGCGGATCGCCAGCCGCACGGGCTCCGCGGCGGCGCCAGATCGGCCGTCGGGGCGGCCGACGATCGACAGTTGGTCACCGAACCGCAGTCGCGAGCCGTCCGGCGCCAGATCGCAGTCGCGTTCGATGCTGTACCGGTGGAACGCGTCGGACTGGATGGCCGACCCGGTCAGAACCCAGGCGCTGTCGGAGGCGGGCGCTCCGTCGAGTAGCGGCGCGTTGTTCCACGCCGGAACCCGACGAGCGGTGCCGAGGATCACGATGTTGGTCAGGAAGCGGAACGGCTCGGCGACGCCGGGGATCATCACGCCGTAGTGCACGATCGCCCAGCGCCCGCTGGGCGGCGCGGGCGACAGCCGTGGGTCGTAAGGACGTTGGCTCATCGCCTTGACCCGGTTGATACGCGGTTCGAGAAAGGCGGCGGCGGTGTTGATCGCGTTGCGCATGGCGGTCCTCATCCTGCACGAGCAGACGCAAAAGCACCCAAATTTCAAGGTTTTCGGGGACTTTTGCGTCTGCTCGCGCAAGTTAGACGCTGGATCGGCCGGTGCCGTGCACCGCCTCGGCGATCGCATCCGCCAGCGGCTCGATCTCCCCGTAGGACAGGTCCGCGACCGTGATCCGCATGCCGGGGGCCGACTCGATGCGGAACCGGGTGCCCGGCGCCGCCGCCCAGCCCGCATTGAGCAACCGGGTGATCGCCGTCGTCTCGTCGGGAACCGGCACCCAGACGTTGAGACCGGACCGGCCGTGCGCGGCCACATCCCGCTCGGCCAGCGCGGACCGTAACCGATTGCGGTTGTTGGCGTATCGCTCCTGCGCTTCCTCGACGAGGCCGGTCGCCGCGTCGTCCGACCACAGGCGGACGGCGAGGTCCTGCAGCAGGTGGCTCACCCAGCCCGGCCCGAGCCGCAGCCGTCCGTGCACCCGCTCGATGGTGCGCCGGTCCCCGGCGACGACGGCGAGGCGCAGGTCGGGTCCGTAGGCCTTCGACGCCGACCGCACGAACGCCCAGCGGCGCGTCGACCCGGCCAACGTGTGCAGTCGCACCCCGGAGATGCCGGCGCAGTGGTCGTCCTCGATCACGAGCACGTCTCTGGTCTTGCCGGCCAACAGGCCCCGCAGCGTGGCGGCGCGGCCCGCGGACAGCGCCGCGCCCGTCGGGTTCTGCGCCCGGGTGGTGACGATGACGGCCTGCACACCGCGGCGCAGCGCGCGGGCCATGCTGAGGATCACCGGACCGTTGTCGTCGACCTCTACCGGCTCGGCGGAAAGCCCCAGCGCGGCAAGCAAATCCAGCAGATTCGCCCAGCCCGGATCCTCGACGGCGACCCGGTCACCCGGCCGCAGGTGGGCGGCGAGGACCCGCTCGATCCCGTCCAGCGCGCCGCTGGTCACCGCGAGATGCTCCGCCGGCACGGCATCTTCGGTCAGGGTGTCGCGGGCGTGCTCGAGCAACTCGGTCGAAATCGCCGATTGCCCGTACAACAGGGGCTTGCCCGCCGGCAGGTCGAGTTGCGCGTTGGCGATCGGCAACCGCGCGGGGTCCGGGTTGCCGGTGGACAGATCGCGCGCACCGTCGGGGACGTCGAGGGTGAGCAACGACCGCGGCGTGGTCGCCGGCCGGTCCCGCACCCGGGTGCCGCGCCGCCCCGCCGTTTCGACCGCCCCCCGATCGCGCAGCAGGCGGTACGCGGCGGCCACCGTGTTCGGGTTCACCCCGAGTTCGCTCGCGACCTCCCGGATCGGCGGCAGCGTGTCCCCGGGCGCCAGGGCACCCTCGGAAATGCCCTCTTCGACGCTGGCCGCTATCGCCTCAGCGCCGGTCCCGGTTATGCTGTGTTGTACTGGCATGTTATCGAGTATGTACTAGAACAATCTAAAGGGCAATGTGATGGAGACCGCGTACCCCCCGACCCCGCGAACGACGCCAACCCGGTACCGGGAACGCGCGCGCTACGACCGCGACACCGTCCATCGCATCCTCGACGAGGCCCTGATCTGCCACTTGGGCTACGTCAACGACGGGACACCGGTGGTCCTGCCGACCACCCACGCCCGCGTTGGCGAGACGCTCTATATCCACGGCTCCTCAGGCAGCGGCCCGATGCTCGCGGCGAGGCTGTCCGGCGTGACGATCTGCGTCACCGCGACCCTGATCGACGCGCTGGTGCTGGCACGCTCGGCGATGCACCATTCGCTCAACTACCGCTCGGTCGTCGTGGTGGGCAACGCGCACATCGTCGACGACGAGTCGCAGAAGAGGCGGGCGCTGCACGCGCTGATCGACCACGTCCGGCCCGGCCGCGCCGCCGATTGCCGGCCCCCGAGCGCCCGCGAACTCGCCGCCACCTCGGTGCTCGCCCTGGACCTCGTCGAAGTCTCGGCCAAGGTGCGCGACGGCGGCGTCGTCGACGACGCCGACGACCTGGCGCTGCCGCACTGGGCCGGGTTGGTGCCGCTGCGCCTGGCCGCCGGGACGCCCGTGCCCGACGGCGGCCTCGACCCCGCTACCCCGCTGCCGCCGTACCTGCGCTGACGCCGAGCGAGCGTGCGGAGATGCCCGCCGACACGCCGCAGGCCCCGCACATCTGCGTCCTCGCGGGCGAGGGCGAAAGGCGAAAGAGTCAGAGCAGCAGGTAACGGTACGCCGGCGAACCCGGTTGCAGGGATTCGACGTGCATCTCGGTCGCGCGCATCCGGGCCAGTAGACCTTCCAGGTCGGCGGCCGACCCCAGCTGAACCCCGACCAGCGCCTCACCGGTCTCGCGGTTGTTGCGCTTGACGTACTCGAACAGCGTGATGTCGTCGTTGGGCCCGAGCACCTCGTCGAGGAACCGCCGCAACGCGCCCGGCTCCTGCGGGAAGTCGACCAGGAAGTAGTGCTTCAGACCGAGGTGCACCAGCGAGCGCTCCAGCACCTCGCCGTAGCGCGACACGTCGTTGTTGCCGCCCGAAATCAGGCAAACCACGGTGGATCCGGGCTCGATGTCGGCTTCCAGCAGGCCCGCGACGGACAGCGCACCCGCCGGCTCGGCGATGATCCCCTCGTTCTGATACAGGTCCAGCATCGCGGTGCACACCGCACCCTCGTCGACGGTGGTGATCGACACCATGTCCCCGGCCGCGGCCAGCGCGGCATACGGCAGCGCGCCGGCGCGGTTGACCGCGGCACCGTCGACGAATTGATCGACGTGGTCCAGCGTCACCGGCTCCCCCGCGGCCAGCGCGGCCATCATGGCGGCGGCCCCGGCCGGTTCGATCCCCAGCACCGCGGTGTTTGTGGTCCGCTCGGCGAGGTAGGTGGTGACGCCGGCGATGCAACCCCCGCCGCCGACCGGGACCACCACCAGGTCCGGCTCGTCAGCCAGCTCCGCCAGCACCTCGACGGCGATGGTGCCCTGACCGGCCATGGTGCGCAGGTCGTCGTACGGCGGGACCAGCGTGGCGCCGGTGCGTCCGACGTCGGCGCGGGCCGCCTCGGCGGCCAGGTCGTAGGTAGACCCCCCGACGATCAGCTCGATGAACTCCCGACCGTGGTAGCGAATGCGGTCCCGCTTCTGCTTGGGCGTCTTGGCCGGCACATAGACGCGGCCGTGCACACCCAGCGACCGGCACGCATACGCGAAACCCTGGGCGTGGTTGCCCGCCGACGAGCAGACCACTCCGGCGGCCAGTTCCTCATCGGTCAGCTGAACCAGCAGGTTGTAGGCGCCGCGCAGCTTGTAGGAGCGCACGACCTGCAGGTCCTCGCGCTTGAGGTAGACGGTCGCGCCGGTGATGTCCGACAATCGCTCGCTGAGCTGCAGCGGGGTGGGCGCGACGACGGGAGCGATCCGCTTCGCCGCTCCGTCGATGTCCGCCCCAGAGAGCAGGGGAAGCGGCGACCTACTCGCGCTCTGGCTCAGTTCAGCGGACACCGGTCAATGGTGCCATGCCGCCCGACGGGCAGGTCAGCTCACCGGGGTCAGCACGAACACCGGGATCTGCCGGTCGGTCCGTTTCTGGTAGTCCGCGTAGTCCGGGTACGCCGCCACCGCGCGCTCCCACCAGGTCGCCTTCTCGTCGCCGAACACCTCGCGGGCGTCGTAGTCGCCGGTGACGGTGCCGTCCTGCAACTCCACCCGCGGGTTCTTGGCGACGTTGTAGTACCAGACGGGATTCTTCGGCGCGCCGCCGAGCGACGCGACGATCGCGTACTCACCGTTGTGTTCGACGCGCATCAGCGGCGTCTTGCGGAGCTTGCCGGTCTTGGCGCCGACCGTGGTCAGCAGGATGACCGGCATGCCCTTGAGATCCACGCCTTCGGTTCCACCGGATTCGGTGTACTTATCGGCTTGTTCGCGGGACCAGTCGAGCGGGCTCGGGGCGTATTCACCTGACAGGGGCATGCCAACCACTGTAGGCGGTCGGACTCAGGCCTCGTGATCGCCGGAGCGCTCGTCGCGCAGCACTTTCCCGTTGTGCCGAACCGTCCGGATGCGGATCGACCCGTCGTGGTAGACGTGCCGGATCTCGCGGCAGCCGCAGGCATATCTGAGGTCGTCGTATGACAAGCCCTCTTCGTCGCCCTCGACATGGTGATCGCCGTGTGCGTGGCGCCCGCACGGCGCCTTCTGCTTGGGGAAATGCGTGGTCAATACACTCATCACCCCGCCTCCCTCCGATAGGCGTGTGACCGAGATCACAGCTTAAGCCGACGGGGGCTCACGCGTACTCGTTTTGACGAAGCCGGCGACCTATCGAGCGCGGGCCAGCTCGGCGATCACGTTGACCCGACGGATCGCGGTGGCGATCTCGTCGGCGAACTCGCGCCGGCGCTGCGCGATGCCGCCCGGATCGGGGCTGTCGATCAGCTCGCGGTGCCGGGCCAGCCGCAGCGCGGTCTTGAACAGCTCCATCGACCGCGACTCGGCGCTGGCGATCCGGCGTTGCAGCTCCCACTGCTGGCCCACCTGAAGGCATTCCGCGAGAAAGCTGTCCTCGTCGAACGACTCGTCCTCGTAGGCGGCCAGCCGGTCGGCGACGATGTGGTAGGCGTCCAGGAACGGCCGCAACACCAAGTGCGCGAGCAGCAGGTCCGCCGATTCCAGCAGCCGGCGCACCTCGGCGGCGGCGACGGGCTTGCTGGTGTCCTCCACCGGCCCGATCAGGCGCACCTCGTCGGCCAGATCCTTCTCGAACTGCGCGCGGGCGGAGAACAGGAACTCGAACTTGAGCAGCTCGCGCAGTCGCAGCGCCTCGTCGCGCACGGTCACCGGCAGCACCGAGCCGTTGGCCGAATACTCCGACGCCGCCAGCAACGCGGTCTCGGCGATCGCGCGGTCGACCAGGATGTGGATCGCGGTGTTGCGGTAGAACGCGGCGACCAGATGTTGGTGCTCGCCGATGCCCCACACCGCCTCGGTTCCGGCGTCGTAGACGCTGACCACGCCGGAGGCGACGAGCTGGTGCAGCGTCCAGCGGATCGTCGAACGGTTCGTCAGATCGGCGGCGCCGGCCACCGACCAGTTCCGCGCCGCGATGTAGCTGGCCAGCGGCTGCACCGTCGCCAGCACCTGGCTGATGGACAGCGAGCGGTCCGCGCCCAGCAGCGCGAGGCTGACCACCGCGGTGGGCGTGACCGGTGTCGCGCGGTTGATCCGGTGTTCCACATCCAGTGCGATGCGCTCGATTTCGGTCCCGGTGCCGGAATCCTCGCCGCGCAGCTCCTCCAGCCGCTTGCGCAGGGGCAGCGGTTCACCGAAGTCGAGGTAGGCACGGCCCAGCCGCTCCCCCTGCTGGCGGGCGAGCCGGACCAGGAAGCGGAAGTCCTCCGGCCGCTTCGTCGCGCCGTAGGCCTCGGTGGTCATCGCCTCGACCTCGTGCAGCTGGTCGTAGACGATCGAGGTCGGCACCAAATACACTTCGGGGCCGTCGATTTCGTCGACGGCGTCGGTGATGTAGCGCAGGATGCCGAACACCGGCGGGCGCAGCTTGCCGGTCCGGGTCCGGCCGCCCTCGATCGACCAGGTCAGGTTGACGTGGTTCTGCACCAGCTGCGCGGTATAGGCGCGTAACACGAACCGGTACACCGGAATGTCTTTGGTCTGACGACGGATGAAGATCGTCCCGGTGCGCTTGGCGATGCCGCCCATGGGGAAGAAGTTGAGGTTCGCCCCGCCGAAGGTCGATGCCGGCGAGAGCCGGTTGGCCTGGATCACCTCCGGCAACAGCATGCCATCCAGGTAGGACCGGTGCGAGAACGCGAACGCCAGCGTCGCTTTGCGGTCCAGCTTGCGCAGCTGCGCGATTTGGTCCTCGTCGACCAGCACGTCGTAGGCCCGCATCAGCCAGCGGCTGAACCCGCGCCACGCCTCCACCGCGCGCTCGTCGCGGGTGGCCGCCACCTCGCGCAGATAGCCCGCGGCCTCGACGCGCACCTCCTCGGGGTCACGGCCGAGCTCGGCCGCCAGCTTCTGCAGCCGCTCCCCGTACCACGCGGCGCCCAGCACCTGGGCCACCTCCGGCGGGTCGGAGGCCAGCGCCGTCACCGATTCATCGACAAGCCCGGTGCGCTGCAGCAGCTTTCGCACCGTCGAGGTGGGTCTGGCGTTCACGCCGGTTGCACCGTCGTCGCGTCGGCCGGCTCGTGGACGTCCGGATGCCGCTCACGCACGTAGAGTTGCTCGATCTCGGCGGCGTATTTCGTCATGATGGGGCGGCGCTTGAGCTTCATGGTGAGCGTGATCTCGTCGCCGCCCGGCTCCCACAACGTGGGCAGGATGCGGAAGCGCTTGATCTGCTCGACGCGCGCCAGTTTGGCGTTGCCGGCGGCCACGCCGGCGGCGATCTGAGCGATCACCTCCGGGTGGGCCGCCAGGGCCGCGGGAGAGGCGTCGAGCCCGTGCCGCGCCGCGAGTGGTCCGACGGAGTCGCCGTCGAACACCATCAGCGCGGTGTTGTACGGCTGCCCGTCACCGATCGTGATCATCACGCCGACCATCGGGCACGCCGCCACGATGGTGTTCTCGATGTTGGCCGGCGACATGTTCTTTCCGGCCGCGTTGATGATCAGTTCCTTCTTGCGGTCGACGATCCGCAGATAGCCGTCGTCGTCGACCTCGAAGACGTCGCCGGTGTGCAGCCACCCGTCGGCGTCGATCGCCTCGGCGGTCTTGGCGGGTTCCTTGCGGTAGCCCTTCATCACCAGCGGACCGCGCACCAGGTACTCGCCGTCGTCGGCGACCCTGCCCTCGAGCCCGGGCAGGAGCTTGCCGACGGTGCCCAACCGCGCCTCGCGCGGATGGCACACGGTCGCAGCACAGCTCAGCTCGGACATGCCCCAGAGCTCGGCGATCGGCATGCCGATGCTGCTGAAGAACGCGAGGGTCTCCCGCGGGATCGGCGCCGCTCCCGAAACCGCCCATCGAAGTTCGCCGAAACCGAGCTTCTCGCGCAGCTTGGACAGCACCAAGTCGTCGGCCTGCGCCCATTCGGCGGCCAACTCGTCCGACATCGGCTCGCCGGCCAGCAGCGCCTCAGCGCGTTTGGCGGCCACCGCCATGGCCCAGTCCAGCGCCTGCCGCTTGGTGTCGTCGGTCTCGTGGCTGACCATGAATTCGATTCCGGCCTTGAGCTTTTCCCATACTCGGGGGACCGCGCCCCATACGGTTGGCCGGACGTCGGGCAGGGCCGCCACGATCGCGCGCGCGTCGGACACCGTGGTGATCTGGGTGCCGAAAATCTCCTGCATGTACAGGCAGCACATCCGGTCGGCGATGTGTGCCGAGGGCAGGAACGACGTGATCCGGTCACCGAATTCGACGCCGAGCACCCCGTCGAGTCCGTAACCCTCGAACAGCAGGCTGGTGTGCGTCATTTCGACGCCCTTGGGGTTGCCCGTGGTGCCGGAGGTGTAGATGAGCGTGACGATGTCGTCGGGTTGCACCGCGCGCCAGGTCGACTCGAAGTCGAAGTCGTCGGGTGCGGCCGCATACAGGTCGTCCACCGACAGCGTGCCGTCGGGCTTGCCGTCGATGCAGACGATGTGCTCGATGGGTGCGCCGCTGGCCCGGATGCGGTCGACGTACTGCTCCTCGCAGATCGCGACCTTGGTGCCGGCGTTGTCGAAGACGTAGGTCAGTTGCTCGGCGGGCAGCGTGTTGTACACGGAAAACGATGTGGCGCCGACGTGTTGGGCGCCCACCTCGAGGGGATAGAACTCGACCCGGTTGCCCATCATGAGCGAGACCGTGTCGCCACGCCGGACGCCCAGGCCGGTGAGCCCGCCCGCGACCTTGCGCACCTGCTCGGCGTACTCGCGCCAGGTGAGCGTCTGGGCGTCACCGGGTGTGCGAAGTGCCACGGCGTCCGGGTCGATCGCCGCGGTGCGCTGGAACGCTTCGCACATGGTGGCGGGACGTTCGGTAGTGGTCATATCCGTTCTCCTAAATTTGCCCGCATATCGGTGAGCGTACGTCCGCTACAGAAGCCGGGCCAACGCCTGATGGCCTTCGAAGCCGTGTACCGCGGCGGCGCTCGTATACCGTTCGGCGAAATCGCGGTAGGCGGCGTCGTCGCCGCGGGCGCGCGCCAGCAACGCGCGCAGCCGCAGCAGCGTGACGTCGAACAACACGAACTGCTCTTCGGTCGGCACCGCGGCGAGCTGATCGATGGCCGCGGCCGCCTCCCGCACGTCCGCCGGTGCGCCGCGGCCCAGCAGTGATTCCACCAACGCCGTGACGCCGGCACCGAGAAACATCATCGAATCGGTCCGGAACTGGTCCTCGACAACCGCGCGCAGCAGCGTCACCGCATTGTCGAGATCGCCACGGCGCGCTTCCTCCTTGGCTCGTTCGATCTTGAGCTGTTGCAGCGCCGCCTGATTCGCGCGGTCGCGCAGGGCGGTCTCGCGGGACTGCTCGAGCAGTTCGAGTCCGTCGGCGCGTCGTGGGCCGTCGTATTGCGCCAATATGAGGCCGCGCAGGAATCGGGCCGACGCGAGCGCGAACTCGTCGCCGCGCTCATCGGCGACGCGCAGGGTCTCCTCCGACTCGCGCAGCATCTCCTCGTCGGGCACCAGCAGTCCGTTGGCCACCCCGATTCCGTAGACGTACAGCAACAGGACGGCGCGTACCCCGGGTTCGAACTCCGCGCACAGGGGCACCGCCTGGTCGACGCCGTCCTTCCACGCCGGCGCGCCCTCGCACATCGCCGCGGCGGCGCGCAGGGTGACCGCGACCGTCATCGGCGAATCGATCAGGACATTGCCCGCCTGCGGATCCCCGTCGGTGTCATCGACGATCCGCTGCGCCAGGCGCCGCACCTCGGTGAGTTCGCCGGTGCCGAACTTCGCGATCAGGGCCGCGATCAGGAGCGCCACCGTCAACGTCGAATTGCGGATGGAGTCACCGACATTGAGCAGTTCGGGCACCCGTTTGGACGCCTCCCGGTAGCGTCCGTAGACCGCGAGCGCAAACACCTGTCCGGCCATGCCGATCGCCAGCGACGCCTTGTCCCCCGCGGCGGTCGCCAACTCCTGCAGTTCCTCGAAGCCGGTGTCCTCGATGCTGCCGCCGACCCGCCAGACGCTGACACACAGCAGCGCGCGCGGGGCGATCCGCATCGCCGCCCGCCCGCGCGCTTCGGCGGGCAACCGGTCCGCCACGTGCCGTGCGCGCTGCCAGGACATGCGCGCGGCGCCGACGTCGCGGCGGGTCATCCAGTTCGCGGCCCGCATGTGCCAGCCGAACGCCTCCTGCAGGTCGCCGGCCAGCTCCAGGTGCTCGGCGATCAGGGCGGCGTTTTCCTCGGCGGAAGCCGGGTCGCGCTCCGCGATCGCCGCCGCCACTCGCCGGTGCAGCGCGACGCGGCCCGCCTTCAGCTGCGACTGGTAGGCCACCGCCTGGATCAGCGGCTGGTGGAAGGCGTACTCGGCGACCGGCGTGAAGCTGATCTGTTCGACGAGTTCGGCATGCATCAGGCGGGCCAGGGTCGTGCGATCCGCCAACTTCGCCAGCAGGTCCTCGCGGAAACGGAAGCCGATCACCGACGCGGCGTACAACGTCTGCTTCGCCGCCGGGTCGAGGCGGTCGATGCGGGCGGCTATCGCGGCCTGCAGAGTCGCCGGCACCGAAACGTCGGTGACACCGCCGGCGTTGACGTGCTGACCGCGCGCACCCTCCAGCACGCCCCGGTCGCAGAGGTCACGCACGATCTCCTCGACGAAGAACGGGTTGCCCGCGGCCCGTTCGCCGATTCTCGCGGCCAGCCCGGCAATCGAAGGGTCGCTACCCAGCAGCTGCGCGACCAGGTCCGCGGATTCTGCATCGTCAAGCGGCGCAAGCGAAATCGTCTGGGCACCGGCAGTATGACTCAACTCGCCGCGGTACTCGGGGCGATAGGTGATCAGCACCAGCGACGGGGTCTGCGGGACGACCGCCAGGAAGTCGGCCAGCAGGCTGTCGCTGATCGGGTCGATCCAGTTCACGTCCTCGATGACGTAGACGCACGGCGTCGTCCGGGCCAGCACGGCCGCGTTCACCAGGGCTATCAGCCGCCGTCGACGGGCGTCGGGGGCGATGTCGGGTAGCTCGTCGGCGGGGTCGCGGATGCCGAGCGAGTCTTCGAGGATCACCCGGTCGTCGGCGTCGGCGCCGGGCACCCGGTCCCGCAGGACCGCGCGGGCATGCGCGGCCTCGAGGCCGTCGACCCCGAACGCCGCGCGCATCAGCCGCTCCAGCACCAGGAACGGGACCTCGCTGGTGTGCGACTCGCAGTAGGTCGCGAACACCGCGAAACCGCGGGCCGCCGCGATCGCCGCCGTCTCGGCGACGATCCGGCTCTTGCCGATGCCGGCCGGACCGATGATCCGCACCACGCAACCGCGGCCCTCGATCGACTGATCGAGCATCGCGGTCAGCACCGCCAGCTCCCACTTGCGCCCCACCAGCGCGGACACCCGTCGCCCCTCGGGCCGGCGCCCGGTCCGGATGCCCAGCAGCCGTCGGGCGATCACCGGCTCGCCGGAGCCCTTGATGTCGACCCTTTCCTGTTCGCCGAGGATGGCGGCGTCCGCGACCAGGCGGGCGGTCGACTCGCTGAGCATCACCCCACCGGGCGGCGCCGCCGACTCCATCCGCTGCGCCATACCGACCTGATGACCCACCGCGGTGTAGCTCCATGACCTCGAACCGATGTCGCCCGCGATCACCTCGCCGGAGTTCAGCCCGACGCGCAGTTGCACACCGATGCCGTCCCTGGCCTGCACCTCCGCGGCGAGCGCCGTCATCGCATCCTGAATGTCCAGGGCGGTCAGGCAGGCGCGCAGCGCGTGATCCTCCAGCGCGATCGGCGCGCCGAAGATCGCCATGATGCCGTCGCCGGTGAACTTGTCCACGGTGCCGCGGTAGCGGTTGACGATCGCCGCGCACCGGTCGAACAGCTCGGTCATGATCTCGCGCAGGCGTTCCGCGCCGACCTCCGCGGCGATGCCCATCGAGTGCACCACGTCGGCGAAGAGCACGGTCACCTGCTTGTATTCGGCCGACTTCTGCGGCGTCACAGGCGCTCCGCAGCCATCGCAGAACCGCGCATTCGCCCGCAGTTCAGTTCCACACGCGGTGCATGTGGACTCCACAGTCATCCGGGCCTCTCGGTTTCGCGTGCCCACCCGATGCGCCAACAATAGGCCGCGCCCGGCCGCCGAGTGTGCGGCCCGCCGCACGCCCGCCGCCCGCCCGCCCGGCCAGCGTCACACTCGGGGGCCAACCGCCCGACTCGGCCGGCTAGGCGCCGTGAATGCCACACGAGCAGGCGTCGATCGACGGGCACGTGCAGCGCATTCCCCACTCGATGACCGCCCGGGCCCGCACCAACGACTCCAGCTGGGCATCGATCTCGGCGAGTTTGGCCTCGGCCAGCGCGCGGCTCGCCGGACGGCCGGGCTCGTCGTCGGCGAACAGCAGCTGGATCTCCTCCAGCGCGAATCCGGCGGACTTGCACAGGCGGATCACCTCGAGGCGGGCCAGCACCGAGCGCTCGTAGCGGCGCTGACCGGCCTGGCGCGCCGGCGCCGCCACCAGGCCGATCTGCTCGTAGTAGCGCAATGTGGTTGCCGCGACGCCGGATTCGCGGGCCACTTCGCCGATGGTCAGGCGCATCGGGGCCTCCCAGGCTTGACTTCGAGCCAACTCTAAGTCATTGACTGTGGGGCATGCACACACTCCACGAACTCACGGCCGGCCGGTACGCGCAGCTTCGGTCGTTCCGCCGCGACGGATCCCCCGTCGACACCCCGATCTGGTTCGCGCTCGACGGCGACGCGCTGCTGTTCCGCACCAAGGTCGGGCCCAAGACTCGACGGCTGACCGCGCGACCGGACGTCGAACTCGTCGCCTGCGACTACCGCGGCCGGGTCGCGCCTGGCGCGACGAGCGTTGGGGGCCGCGCCACGATCCTGTCCGGCGACGACGCCCAACGGGCCAATCGCTTGCTGCACAAGCGGTATGGCTGGCAGTGGAACATCGTCCCGCTGCTCAGGATTCCGGGTGTGACCAACGTGCATCGCGATCTGCCGCTGCGCGAGAAGCTGCGGCGCGCACGCGACCGCGGAGTGTGGGCGGACAGCGCGATTGTCCGGGTGGACGTCGCCTGAGCAGCCGCTAGCCGCCCAGGCAACCCGGGCCGAGCAGCGCCTTGAGGTCGCCCATCAGCGCCGGCGAGGGCGTGACGCGCAAAGACTGATCCAGCTCCAGCGTGGTGATCCGCTCCCCGCTGATCAGCCGCAGGTGCACTTGCGACGTCCCAGGGTGGCGGGTCAGCACCTGCTTGAGCGCGCTCACCTTGTCGTGGGTGCACTGCCGCGTGGGCAGGCTGACCGACAGCGGCCGGTCCGCCTGCGCGCTGGAGAAGTCGGGCACCACCAGCTCATTGGCGATCAGGCTGATGCGGTCGTCGCGGATCGCCACCTTGGCGTTGACCAGCACCACCGCGTCGTCGGCGATCTCGGCGCCGTAGTTGGAGTACGTGTGCGGAAAGAACATCACCTCGATGCCGCCGGTGAGGTCTTCCAACTGCGCTGACGCCCAGGGCATTCCGTTCTTGTTGACCCGCCGGTTGACCGAGGCCAGGATGCCGCCCACCCGGACCTGGGTGTCGTTGGCGATGTCGCCGTCCAGGATGGCCGGGATCGCGGTGTCGACCTGGGCCGCGAGCAGGTGCGCGACCTTGTTGAGCGGGTGCCCGGAGACGTAGAGGCCCAGCATCTCGCGCTCCAGGGCGAGCTTGTGCTTGTCCTCCCACTCGTCCTCGGGCACCTTGATGGTGAACACCGCGTCGGCGGCGCCGTCCGCGCCGTCATCCCAGCCCCCGAACAGGTCGAACTGCCCCATCGCCTCGGCCTTCTTGGTGCCCAGCACCGAGTCGACGGCGTCGGTGTGCACCAGGAAAAGACCCTTGCGGGCATGCCCGAGCGAATCGAAGGCGCCCGCCTTGATCAGCGACTCGGTGACCTTCTTGTTGCAGGCCGAGATGTCGATCTTGTTCAGGTAGTCGGAGAAGTCGGTGAACTTGCCCTTGCTGCTGCGGGTGCCGATCAGCGAGCCGACCACGTTGGCGCCGACGTTGCGCACCGCGCCCAGGCCGAAGCGGATGTCCTTGCCCACCGACGCGAAGTTCACCAGCGACTCGTTGACGTCGGGCGGCAGCACCGTGATGCCCAGCTTGCGGCAGTCGGCCAGGTAGACGGCGGCCTTGTCCTTGTCGTCGCCGACGGAGGTGAGCAGCCCGGCCATGTACTCGGCCGGGTAGTTGGCCTTCAGGTAGGCGGTCCAGTAGGAGACCAGCCCGTAGCCCGCCGCGTGCGACTTGTTGAACGCATAGCCGGCGAACGGAAGAATGGTGTCCCACAACGCTTTCACCGCTTTTTCGGAGAACCCGTTGGCGGTCATGCCGTCGTAGAAGCCCTTGTACTCCGCCTCGAGCACCTCGAGCTTCTTTTTGCCCATCGCCTTGCGCAGCGCGTCGGCCTTACCCATCGTGTACGAGGCGACCTTCTGGGCGATGAACATGATCTGCTCTTGGTAGACGATCAGGCCGTAGGTCTCGGAGAGGATCTCGCGCAGCGGCTCCTCCAGCTCGGGGTGGATCGGCTTGATCGGCTGGCGGTTGTTCTTCCGGTCGGCGTAGTCGTTGTGGGCGTTCATGCCCATCGGGCCGGGCCGGTACAGCGCCAGCACGGCGACGATGTCGTTGAATTCGGTGGGCTGCATGCGGCGCAGCAGGTCGCGCATCGGCCCGCCGTCGAGCTGGAACACCCCCAGGGTGTCGCCGCGGCCCAGCAACTCATAGGTGGGCTTGTCGTCCAGCGGCACGGATTCCAGGTCGAGGTCGATTCCCCGGTTGGCCTTGATGTTCTCGATCGCGTCGCCGATGATCGTCAGGTTCCGCAGGCCCAGGAAGTCCATCTTCAGCAGGCCGATGGCCTCGCACGACGGGTAGTCCCAGCCGGTGATGACGGCGCCGTCCTGCGGCCGCTTCCACAGCGGGATGGCCTCCGTCAGCGGCTCGCTGCTCATGATCACCGCACACGCGTGCACCCCGGCGTTGCGGATCAGCCCCTCGAGACCGCGTGCCGTCTGGTAGATGGTGCGGACGTCGGGGTCGGTTTCGATCAGGCTGCGGACCTCCGCGGCCTCCTTGTAGCGCTCATGCGCCGGGTCGGTGATGCCCGACAGCGGAATGTCCTTGGCCATGATCGGCGGCGGCAGCGCCTTGGTGATCCGGTCCGCGATCGCGAACCCGGGCTGCCCGTAGTGGATCCGAGCGGAATCCTTGAGGGCCGCTTTCGTTTTGATGGTGCCGAAGGTGATGACCTGGGCGACGCGGTCGGAGCCCCACTTGTCGGCGGCGTAGCGCACCATCTCACCGCGCCGCCGGTCGTCGAAGTCGATGTCGATGTCGGGCGCCGACGGGCGTTCCGGGTTGAGGAAGCGTTCGAACAGCAGGCCGTGCGGGATCGGGTCGATGTTGGTGATGCCCATCGCGTAGGCCACCAGCGACCCCGCGGCCGAACCGCGGCCCGGCCCGACCCGGATGTCGACCGAGCGGGCGTAGTTGATCAGGTCGGCGACGATCAGGAAGTAGGCCGGGAAACCCTTGTCGCAGATGACTTTGATCTCGTACTCGGCCCGGTCGATGTAGTCCTGGCCGACCCCGGACGGAAAGCGCCGCTGCAGCCCGGCCATGACCTCGTGCCGCAGCCACGACCCCTGGTCATGCCCTTCGGGCACAGGGAAGACCGGCATCCGGTCGCGCGGCGTCCACACGTCGGCGTAGGGCTGCACGCGCTCGGCGATCAGCAGGGTGGAATCGCACGCGCCGGGCACCTCGTCGTCCCAGAGCTTGCGCATCTCTGCCGCGGACTTGAGGTAGTAACCGTCGCCGTCGAACTTGAACCGGTTGGGATCCGACAGCGTCTTGCCGGTCTGCACGCACAGCAGGGCCTCGTGGTTGTGCGAGGCGTCGCGGGTGACGTAGTGGCAGTCGTTGGTGGCCAGCGGCGGAATGCCGAGCTTGCGGCCGATCTCGAGCAGGCCCTCGCGGACCCGCGTCTCGATGGACAGCCCGTGGTCCATCAGCTCGAGGAAGAAGTTCTGGGGCCCGAAGATCTCGCGCCACTTCGCGGCGGACTCCAGCGCCTCGCGCTCATGGCCCAGCCGCAGCCTGGTCTGCACCTCGCCGGACGGGCAGCCGGTGGTGGCGATGATGCCTTCGGCGTGTTCGGCGATGAGTTCGGCGTCCATCCGGGACCACTTGCCGAGCTGGCCCTCGAAGGAGGCCAGTGAGGACAGCTTGAACAGGTTGCGCAGGCCGGTGGCGGTCTCGGCCATCATCGTCATGTGCGTGTACGAGCCGCTGCCCGAGACGTCGTCGGACTTCTGGCTGGGATCACCCCAGGTGATCCGGCGGGTGTCGAACCTGGACCCCGGGGCGATGTAGGCCTCGACGCCGATGATCGGCTTGATCCCGACCTTGGTGGCCGAGTTGTAGAACTCGCTGGCGCCGAACATGTTTCCGTGGTCGGTCATGCCGATCGCGGGCATCTCCAGCCGTTGCGCCTCGGCCAGCATCGGGGTGATCTTCGCGGCACCGTCCAGCATCGAGTACTCGGTGTGGTTGTGCAGGTGCACGAACGACGGGTGGTTCATAGGGTCGCCAGTCTAGGACGGGCGGCCGACACGTTTCGGGCGTGTCGCGGAACGTGTCTGCCCCGAATTTCGGGCGCCGTTACGCGTAGCGCTCGACGAAATTCCTCAGCGACTTCTCCACGTCGCCTTTGACCGCCCGGGCCGCGGCGGACCCCACCGGGCCGAACAGCGCGCGGCCGCCCAGTTCCAGGCGCAGACCCATGGTGGATCCGTCCCTGTTCGGCGTCACCGTCACCGTCACGCCGTACTTCGCGCCGCCCTTGCCGGCCCCCGACATGGCGACCGCGTGTGGCGGATCCCACTTCGTCACCGTCCACGTCACCCGGTTGCGCAACCCCTTGGACCGGGCCACGCCGATGATCTCGGTGCCCTCGCCGATCTCGTCGGGCACGTCGCTGCGCCACGCTTCGTGCATGACGAGCCATTCACCCAGTTCGGACAGGTCCGAGACGTGCTCCCACATTTCCTGCGGGCTCATCGGGACGTCGGAGGTCAGCTCAACGGAGGCCATGCGCGCGAGCGTAACCCCACTGCGACCTCCGCGGTCAATTTTGACTGTGGCGTTACGCTCGGGCGGCAAACACGATTAGGCAGGTGGCTGTGGATACGCGGGTGGGGTCGATGTTCGGGCCGTATCTGCTCAAACGACTGCTGGGCAGCGGCGGTTTCGGCGAGGTCTACGAGGCCGAGGACACCGCCATGCACCGCGTGGTCGCACTGAAACTGCTCGGCAGCACCTACTCGCAGAATCCTGTGTTCCGGGAGCGGCTGTTCCGCGAGGCCCGCACCGCCGGGCGGCTGCGCGAGCCGCACGTGCTGCCGATTCACAGCTGCGGCGAGATCGACGGTCAGGTCTTTATCGACATGCGCCTGGTGCGCGGCGTGGACCTGGAAACCGTGCTGCGGCAAGAGGGAACGCTCGACCCGGCCCGGGCGGTGGCGATCCTGCGCCAGGTCGCCGCCGCGCTGGACGCCGCCCATGCGGAGCAGGTGATTCACCGCGACGTCAAGCCCGCCAACATCCTGCTGGCCGGCGACTTCGCCAGCCTGGTCGACTTCGGGCTTGCCACCGCCGCCGGCGACGCCAAGCTCACCAAGCCCGGCAAGGCCGTCGGGACCTTCGACTACGTCGCCCCGGAACGTCTGTCCAACGGCGCCGTCGACCACCGGTGCGACGTGTATGCGCTGGCCTGCGTGCTGTACGAACTGCTCATCGGCGCACCGCCTTACGCGGGATTCGAGGAACTGCCGGCACTGATGACCGCGCATCTGACCGCGCCGATCCCGCGGCCCAGCGAGCAGCGGCCCGGGCTGCCTCCGGGGTTCGACGAGGTGATCGCCCGCGGCCTGGCCAAGAATCCCGACGAGCGCTATCCGAGCGCCAGCGCGCTGGCCGCGGCGGCCGAACGCGCGCTGCAGCCGGCCGGGGTGACCCGCCCCTGGACGCAGGAGGCCGCCCCCCAACAGACGCCGGCGCCGCGTCCGCCCAGCGAGATGGCGGTGGCCCTGCTCGAGGTGCAGCGGCACCGAAAGCCCCGGCGCCGCTTCTGGATCGTCGCCACCGCCGTTACGGTCGCTTCCATCGTCGCGGTCGTCGGCGCCGTCGTCAGCGTCCTGCACCGGTCCGCCCCCGCCGAGCGCGCCGCTCGGCCCTCGTCGACCGTGCCGACCACGCTGCCGTTTCCGCCGCTGCTCATGGCCCGCGACGTGGTCGTGGATCAGCAGGGCAACGTCTATGCGGCCCAGCTGGGCAGGGACACCAACGGCGGGATTCTGAAGCTGGCCTCGGGTCAAAGCGCTCCCAACGAGCTGCCATTCGGCGAGATTCTGACCCAGGCCATAGCCGTTGATCAGGACGGCAACGTCTACGCCGCCGACATTCACGGCAAGTCCGTGTGGAAGTTGGCGCCGGGCGCGCCCGGCCCCACCCGCCTGCCGTTCGGGCGCTTGGTGGACCCTGACGGCATAGCAGTGGACAAAGACGGCAGCGTCTACGTCGTCGAGGCATTCCTGAAACGAGTGCTCAAGCTGCCTCGCGGAGCCTCCGCCCCCACCACGCTCATGCCGACCACCCTGCTGGCCAACCCCTTGGGCGTGGCGGTCGACAAAGACGGCAACCTCTACGTCGTCGACAACGAAACACGGCACGTGCTGAAGCTGCCGCCCGGTGCCGCCACTCCGACCGAGCTGCCCTTCGTCGGCCTCGAACACCCCTTCGGTGTGGCGGTCGACAAGGTCGGCAACGTCTACGTCTCCGACCCCGGGAGGAAACGGGTGCTGAAGCTGGCACCGGGCGCGACGGCCTCGACCGAGTTCCCCTTCCGCGGCCTCCACTATCCCTTCGGCATCGCGACCAATAAGGACGGCGACATCTATGTCGTCGACTGCGATACCGGGGACCACTGCGAGTCGGGCCGGGTACTGGAGCTCGGCGGAGGGGCGGCATGACCGACGAACCGACCGTCGAGGGTTCGCCAAGCCCGCGGGTGGGGTCGCGGTTCGGGCCTTATCTCCTCAGACGGCTGCTGGGCAGCGGCGGCTTCGGCGAGGTCTACGAGGCCGAGGACACCACGATGCACCGCGTCGTGGCATTGAAGCTGTTGTCCCGCAACTACTCTCACAACCCGGCTTTCCGGGAGCGGCTGTTCCGCGAGGCCCGCACCGCGGGACGGCTGCACGACCCGCATGTGGTGCCCATCCACGGCTGCGGGGAGATAGACGGCCAGCTCTACATCGACATGCGGCTCATCGACGGCACCGACCTGCAGAGGGTCCTCGACCGCGGCGGCCCGCTGGCCCCGGCCCGCGCGGTCGCCATCGTGCGCCAGATCGCCGACGCCCTCGACGCCGCCCACGCCGAGCAGGTGATTCACCGCGACGTCAAACCCGCCAACATCCTGCTCGGCGCCGACGACTTCGCCTGCCTGGTCGACTTCGGGCTGGCGAACGCCGCCACCGACACCCGGCTCACGAGCGAGGGCACCACCATCGGCTCGTTCGCCTACCTGGCGCCCGAGCGGCTGGCCAGTGGACGGGCCACACCCGCCGCCGACGTCTACGCGCTGGCCTGCGTGCTGCACGAATGCCTGACCGGATCCACGCCGTTTCCGGGACGCGGGGAGATTCCCGCGCTGATCGCCGCCCATCTCACCCTGCCGCCACCGCGTCCCAGCCAGCTGCGGCCGGGAATCCCGGCCGGCTTCGACGAGGTGATCGCGCGGGGCATGGCCAAGGAACCCGACGAGCGGTACCACACGGCCGGCGAATTGGCCGCCGCCGCGCAGCGCGCGCTGAGCAGTGTCGCGCCGCATCCGGCCTGGCCACCCCAGCCGCCGCCGGTGACACGGCCCTGGTCTCAGGGCCCGCCTCACGCTCCACCCCCGCCAGGGCCGCCGCCGGGCATGTCGTCCCGACCCCCGATGCCGCCACGCATCGCGATGCCGCAGCCGCGTCAGCGGGGACGCCGCAAAGTCATCACGGCCGTCGCCATCCTCAGCGTCGCCGCTGTCGCAGCAGTGGTCGCCGTCATCGGGCTGCGCGACCACGCCGACGGGCGACCGACGACCGCACCGTCCGTCGCCCCGTCGTCCAGCACGACCCTGCCGCCCATGAAGGCCACGCAGTTACCGGTGGTCGGATCCGGCCTCGAAGGTGTCGCGGTCAACCGCGCGGGCGACGTCTACGTCGTCGACGACGGCTCTAAGAAGGTATTGAAGCTGCCGGCCGGTGGCTCGGCGGCTACCGAGGTGCCCTTCCCCGGGCTCGGCTGGCCGAAGGCGGTCGCGGTCGACGGAGCCGAGAACCTGTACGTCATCGACTGGGCCCGCGGCACCGGCGGGGGCCGGGTGGTGAAACTGGCCGCCGGCACCACCACGACCGTCGATCTTCCCTTCGGCCGGATCCTGCCCAAAGGCGTTGCCACCGACGCGGCCGGCAACGTCTTCGTCGCCGCCGACAATGTCCTCGAACTCGCCGTCGGCGCCACACAACCCGCCCTGCTTCCGATCGACACCCAACTGGCCAACGGCGTAGCGGTCGACGGCGCCGGCAACGTCTACGTGACCGAGCCAGGACGGGTACTCAAGCTGGTTGCCGGTTCCCCCAGCCCGACGGTGCTGCCCTTCGGCCAGCTCGGCAACGCAAAGGGCGTGGCCGTGGACTCGCACGGGACCGTTTACGTCATCGACAACACCGACAACCGTGGCCGGGTCATCAAACTGGCGGCCGGCGCGGACACGCCCACCGAGCTGGGCACGTCGGAAACGCAGCAATTTAATGGCGTGGCAGCCGATCCGACCGGCAACGTCTACCTGACCGAGTTCAAGCGGCTGCTGAAGGTGGCCGAATGATGCAGCAAAGGGATTTACGGGCCATCCTGGCGCAGGGCGGGCCACTGTCGCCGGCGCGCGCGGTCAACCTGGTCCGCCAACTCGGCGTCGCCGTGGACCACGCGCATGCCAACGAGACGATCCACCGCGCGATCACATCCGCCACCGTCCTGGTGTCCGGCGACGAACCCGACGAGCGGATCCAGCTGGTCGAACTCGGCTCGGCGCCACCGAATTACCCGGCGCCCGAACTGGCCGCCAACAGCGAGTTGACCTACCGCGCGGACATCTACGCGGTGACCGCGGTGCTGTACGAATGCCTCACCGGGCGCCTACCTTTCGACCCCTCGCAGCCGAACGCGCCGACTCCGCGTCCCAGCCAGGAGCGAGCGGGAATCCCACCCGATTTCGACGAGGTGATCGCGCGCGGCCTGGCCAGGAAGCCCGCCGACCGTTACCGCAGCATCGCCGAGCTGACGGCTTCGGCCGAAGGCGCTTTGGCCACCGGGCTGCAGGTTACGCCCAGCAGTCGCCCGACCCGCCCGGAGACGGCGCCCGCGCCGGCTCTCCCCCCATCGGCGCCTGGTGGCCCCCCGCCCGGTGTCGGCCCCCCGCCCGGTGTCGGCCCTCCGCCCGGTGTCGGCCCCCCGCCCATGGTGAGTTATCCGCACTCCCTGCCCGCGCCGACCGGACCGCCTCTCCCGCCGCGAGGCTTCCCCCCGCCTCGACGACGCAGGCGGCGCGTGGCCATCGCGCTCGCCGTCGTCGCCGTCGTCGCCGTCGTCGGCGGCGCTGCCGTCGTCGTGCCGCATTTTGTCGGCAGTGGCGGCGCACCCGCGTCCGCCCCAACCCGGTACACCTACTATTCGGAGCCCACGGTGCTGCCGTTCCCCGTGCTGGAATATCCACGCAGCGTGGCAGTCGACAAGGCCGGCAACGTCTACCTGCTGACCGATGTGGTCGGGGAACCTCCCAGAAACGCGCTCGGCGGCCTCCCGCGGCATCTGCTGAAGCTGCCGCCGGGCGCCGCGGGCCCGACGACGATGGATGTCGCCGGATTACCCATGGACTCCATCAACAGCCTGGTGGCCGACGCGGCCAACAATCTCTACCTCGGCGACGCCTCCATTTCGACCGCCATGTGGGAATTACCGGCTGGCTCGACCGACCCGATTCGGCTGCCCTTTCGTGGATTCTTGACAATTTCCGCCATTGCGGTGGACGCCACTGGCAATGGCTACGCCACCGGTTCCTTGACCGGCTCAGACCAGGTGACATACGGCGCGAAGAAGCTGATCCCGGGCGACAGCAGGCCCGCCGACCTACCCTTCCGCGGCCTCTACCAGCCGTCGTCCATCGCCGCCGATAAGGCTGGCAACGTGTACATCGGCGATCGCGGCACGAAGACAGGCAAGGGCCGGGTGTTCAAGCTCGCCAACAACGCCGCCACGCCGACCGAGATTCCGATCGACGGGCTCAAAGAGCCTGACGGGCTGGCCGTCGACGCGGCCGGAAATCTGTTCATCGCCGACCTCTCCGCCGGTTGCCTGTTCGAGTTGCCGGCCGGCGAGACCAAACCACTGAAGTTGCTCACCAAGGCGAAGGTCACGGCCGTCGCCGTCGACTCGGCGGGCAATCTCTACGTGACCGAGATATCGACCAAGGACAAATCCGACCGGCTCGTCAAACCCGGTCGCGTGCTCAAGCTGACCCCCAACCGGTAAACCCCGCGAGCGCCTGGGCTACCGCCCCTGCGAGCCCCGTAACCGGTTGCCTATGCGGATCGCCGGCAGCAGAAGGCTGCGCGGCGCGTACCGGCCGCTGGTGCTGACGAACTTCGGTACCACACCGGGCACCACGCTGCGCCTGCCCGCGAGCATCCCCCCGATCGCGGCCTCCGCGACGTCGCGCGGCGAGACCTGGGCCAGCGGGATGCTGAATCGCTCCGCGTTGGCGATCTCGGCCCACTCGGTCGGCACCGGTCCCGGGCACAGCGACGTGACCGATACGCCGGTCCCGTGCAACTCCTCGTGAATGGCCTCCGAAAACGTCTGCACGAACGCCTTGGTCGCCGAGTACACCGCCATGAAGGGAATCGGCTGGAATCCGGCGATCGACGCGATGTTCATCACCGCGCCGGCACCCCGTTCGACCATGCCCGGCAGGGCCGCGTGCGTCAGCTCCATCAGCACCAGCGCGTTGAGGGTGACCTCCTCGCTCTCGCGCTCGACCGGCAACTCATGGAAGACCCCGCTGGTGCCGAAGCCCGCGCTGTTGCACAAGCCGGCGATCGGCTCGTTGCGCAGGCGGTCCGCCAACTTCCCGCGGCCTTTCGGATCGCTGAGGTCCAGCGGCATCACCTCGACGCCAATGGAATACTCCTGGCCCACCTCGTTGGCGATCTCGTCGAGGCGCTCCCGGCGCCGCGCAACCAGCAGCAGCGGAAAACCGCGGCGGGCCAGCCCTCGAGCCAGTTCGGTGCCGATGCCCGACGACGCCCCGGTGATGACGACGGTTGTCTGACTGTTCGGTTTGGGGAGGCTCATGATTTCACCAATGTATCCCGCGCGTCGCCTGCAAGAACGTCTCGCTGCGCTTGTCGAGATCTGATGTGTCGGTGGCGTTTTCGCCGCCCTTGGCCGCCGCCGAGTCGCCGAACATGGTGAACGCGCGGTTTCGCACCCGGTCCATCACCGCCGGGTTGACGGCGTCGGCCACTGCCGCGAATTGCCCGAACGGGGAGCTGGCCCGGCGCGGCCGGTGCACGATCGCGTCGGTGATCACGCCGGCGGCCTGGTCCGGCGTGAGCGTCGGGAACTTGTCGTACATCGTGGTCGGGCTGATCATCGGCGTCCGCACCAGCGCCATGTGCACGGTGGTGAACTTGACGTTGTCGTTAACGGTTTCGGCCTGCAACGAGTCGCACAGGCTGTCCAGTGCGGACTTGCTGGCAATGTAGGCGCCGAAGCGCGGCGCGCGGGTCTGCACGCCCACCGAGGACACGTTGACGATGTGGCCGAAGCCGCGTTCCCGCATGCCGGGGATGAACTTCAGAATCAGCTGAACCGCCCCGAGGTAGTTGAGCTGAATCGTCCGCTGGTAGTCGTGAATCCGGTCGTAGGACAGCGCCAGTGACCGCCGGATCGAACGCCCCGCATTGTTGATCAGGATGTCGACGCCGCCCAGGTCGGCAAGCACCTTGTCGGCCATGGCCGCGATCGCGTCCATGTCGGACAGGTCGCACGAGTAGACGTGGGCCTCGCCGCCGTCGCCGCGGATATCGGCCGCGACCTTCTCCAGGTTCTCCAGGGTGCGCGCCACCAGCACCACCGTCCCGCCGGCCTCCGCGATCTTCTTCGCCGCCGCCTCGCCGATACCCGAGGACCCGCCCGTGATGAGCACGGTCTTGCCGTCGACCGCGTCGCTGAGGGTGCGACCCTGCACCGCGTCGAGCAGGTTCCTCAGATAGAAGGGCCGATATCGCCCCGCCGAGTTCGGGGTGTTGACGATGTTGGACATCGCCGCGAACGGCTTCTCGACGAAGTTCGCCAGATCACCGAGATTCATCGGCTGTGACTCCTGAGGGTGTTGCCCCGCGGGGCTGGTGTGGGTGGTGTGACACCGGTCATAGTGCCAAACCTAGGACATCCGTCAACCGACGGATGCACATTGCGGTCACAATCGCCGCCGCGTCCCGGCGACCACCTTGTTACAGCGAGTAATCCGGGTGTGACGGCGGACTAACTGCAAGGCAACGCCGCGATGATCCCCTGAGACGATGGGATTAGTCGCACGCTTGCGCAAGACGCAGCCCGTCAGCATCTACGACAGGATCGGCGGTCACGAAGCGATCGAAGTGGTCGTCGAGGACTTCTACGTTCGGGTTCTGGCCGACGACGAGCTCGCGGGCTTTTTCACCGGCACGAACATGAGCCGGCTCAAGGGCAGGCAGGCGGAGTTCTTCGCCGCCGCCCTCGGCGGGCCGGAGCCCTACACGGGCGCACCGATGAAGCAGGTGCATCAGGGCCGCGGGATCACCATGGCGCACTTCACCCTGGTGGCCGGGCACCTGGGCGACGCGCTGGCCGCGGCCGGGGTGCCCGCCGAGACGGTCACCGAGATCCTGGGCGCCGTCGCTCCGCTGGCCGCCGACATCGCCTCCGGGGAGACGAGCCTGGTCTGAGGCTCGCGGAGCTGCGGTTTCAAGGATTCACCAAGAATCCACCAAGGATCCGCCAAGTGGCGGGCGGCAGGGTCATGCCATGCCAGAAGCCGACATTTTGGCCCGTCCACCGCTGCGGGCGTATTGCACCAGTGACCGCCCGTACGTCGGACCCGGTTCGCGCGTCGAGCCGAATCCCCCCAAACCCACGGCGCCGCCGCGCGACGTGCAGGTCATCGGGGAGGACGAGGCCCGCCTGCTGACCCGCGCGGCTCTCGCCGACGCCGGCCTGTGCGCTTCCGACGCCCAGCAGGTTGCCGACGCGCTCGTGGACACCTCGCTGCGCGGGATGGACCGTCATGGCCTGGGGCTGCTCCCGCAGTACCTGGACGACCTCGCCGGCGGAGTCGTCGACCCGACGGGCACCATCAGGGTGCTCTCCGACCGCGGCGCGGGACTGCTGCTGGATGCCGATGGAACGCTCGGGGTTATCGCCGGCCTGACCGCCGCTCACCTGGCGGCCAAGCGCGCCGCGAAGTTCGGCGTCGCCGCCGTCGCGGTCCGCACTTCCCACGACCTGGGCTCCGCATCGGTCTACACGCGCCAGCTCGCCCGCGAGGGGCTGGTCGGCGTGACGATCCCGTCCGATGGCGCCGTCGAGACGCTGTTCGGCACCGACGGCGCCGACCAGCACAAGGTGCGCGAGTTGGCCATGGCGGCGAGCCTGCTGGGCGGCGTGCTGACCGGGACCCCACTGGATGGGGGCCACTTGCTCATCGCGCTGGATCCCACCGCCTTCGGCGGGCAGGCCCACTTCGGCGCCGGCCTTGCCGGCCTGCTGGGCGACGGTCACGCGTACGACGCCCATTCGCGTACACCCGCGACGATCGAGTTGGACGCGCGGACCGCCGAGATCCTGACTTCGCTGGCCGCGGAGGTCGGAGTCCCCGGGCCCCGGTAGGTGTCGTCGGCGCACGACCCTCGGTAGACAATGCGTTCATGCGTCGCACGTTCGAGGAGTTGGTGGCCGAGGCCGAGGCCGCGTCCGTGGACGGCTGGGATTTTTCCTGGCTCGACGGCCGCGCCACCGAGGAACGACCGTCCTGGGGCTATCAGCGGCTGATGAGCCGGCGGTTGGCCGACGTGTCGGCCGCGTTGGACCTGCAGACCGGCGGCGGCGAGGTGCTGGCCGGAGCCGAGAAGTTTCCGCCCACCATGGCCGCCGTCGAGGCCTGGCCGCCGAACGCGACGCTGGCGACCCGCCTGCTGCACCCCCGCGGCGTCGTCGTCGTGGCGATCCGCGACGAGCCGCCGCTGCCCTTCGCCGACGAGTCCTTCGACCTGGTGACCAGCCGGCACCCCAATGACGTGTGGTGGAGCGAGATTTCGCGGGTCCTGCGCCCCGGCGGCAGCTACCTGGCGCAGCACATCGGCCCGGCTTCGATTGCCGAGCTGATCGAGTACTTCACCGAACCGCGGCGACAGACGTGGCCGGCCCGCTACCCGGACGCCCAGGCCGAGCAGGCGCGTGCCGCCGGCTTACAGGTCGTCGACGCCCGCATGGAGCGGCTGCGGTCGGAGTTCTTCGACATAGGCGCCGTTGTCTACTTCCTGCGCAAGGTGATTTGGGCCGTGCCGGACTTCACGGTGGCGCGATATGAGCAGCGGCTGCGGGAACTGCACGAGCGCATCGAGGCCGACGGCCCCTTCGTCACCTACTCCACCCGCGTGCTGATCGACGCGCAGAAGCCCGGCCCGCCGCGTTGAGTCTGCACTCAACACGCACGCCACTCGAACTTCTGCGCAGTACACGCAGACTCAACACAGCAAAAGCCCGCAAACCCGGCTAATCCGCGCGCAGGACATCCAGCGCGTGCTGCAGGTCTGCCGGGTACGGGCTGACGATCTCGATGCGCCGGCCATCGGCCGGGTGGGCGAACGCCAGCGACCGTGCGTGCAGCCATTGTCGTTCCAGGCCAAGCTTTTTCGCCAGCGTCGGGTCGGCCCCGTAGACGAGGTCGCCGCAGCACGGGTGGTGCAGCGCGGCGAAGTGCACGCGGATCTGGTGTGTGCGACCGGTTTCCAGATGCACGTCGACCAGGCTGGCCGCGACGAACGCTTCCACCGTGTCGTAATGGGTGATGCTGTGCCGACCGTCCTTGCGGATCGCGAACTTCCACTCGTGGCCGCGATGCCGCCCGATGGGAGCGTCGATCGTCCCGCTGGACGGATCCGGGTGCCCCTGCACCAGCGCGTGATAGCGCTTCTCGACGGTGCGTTGCTTGAACGCCCGCTTCAGCACGGTGTAGGCGCGCTCGGACCGCGCCACCACCATCACGCCCGAGGTCCCGACGTCGAGGCGCTGCACAATGCCCTGCCGCTCCTGCACGCCCGACGTGGTGATGCGGTAACCGGCGGCGGCCAGGCCGCCGAGCACCGTGGGGCCCGTCCAGCCCAGCGACGCGTGCGCGGCCACCGCGGCCGGCTTGTCGACGGCCACGATGTCGTCGTCGGCGTACAGGATCGTCATGCCCTCGATGTCGACCGGCGTGTTCTGCAGCGGGGCGGCCGGCTCGGGCAGCCGCACCTGCAGGAAGGCGCCCGACGTGAGGCGGTCGGACTTGCCGGCCTGCACGCCGTCGAGTTCGACGCCGCCGTCCTCGGCGATGGCCGCCACCGCGCTGCGGGACAGCCCGAGCAGTCGCGCCAGCCCCGCGTCCACGCGCATGCCCGCCAGGCCCTCGGGGACCAGCATCGAGCGGTCCGTCATTGGCGCTCGTCGGCGCTGCGCCGGCCCACGGTGTCGAAGTCGAACCCGAAGACCGACAGCACCACCAGCAGGATCGCCCCGCCGACGACCGACGGGTCGGCGACGTTGAACACCGGCCACCAGCCGACCGACAGAAAGTCCACGACGTGTCCGCGCAGCGGCCCGGGCGCCCGGAAGAAGCGGTCGACCAGGTTGCCCATCGCGCCGCCGAGGATCATTCCGAGCCCCAGCGCCCACCAGGGCGACACCAGTCGGCGGCCCATCCAGAAAATGCCGCCCACCACACCGGTCGCGATCAACGTCAGCACCCAGGTGTACCCGGTCGCCATCGAGAACGCCGCCCCCGAATTGCGCACCAAAGTCCAGGTCACGGTGTCGCCGATGATCGATACCGGCTGACCGGGCGGCAGCAGCCGGACGGCGATCACTTTGGTGACGACGTCCAGCGTCAGCACCACCGCGGCGACCGACAACAGCAGGCGAAGCCGTCTCGGCGACGTCTGCGCAGGCTGTGCGGTCACCGGGGCTTCCGGGGTCTCGGTCACCGGCTTGGCCGACCCGGTCGGTTCGTCTGGCACCCCCCCATCATCCCCCAGCCCCGGTGTGAACCACGCAATCGGCTGGTCCAAGGGGCGATGCGGGATGATTCCCGGATGGCCCGCCTCACCGTCATCAGCACCGGAGGGACGATCTCGACCAGCACCGGCCCCGACGGCGTGCGCCGGCCCGCCCACAGCGGCGCGGATCTGACCGCGGGCCTCGACGTCGACGTGGTCGACCTGATGGCGGTCGACAGCTCCGAGCTGACGACGGCCGACTGGGACCGGTTCCGCGACGCGGTGCACGCGGCCGTCGACGGTGGCGCGGACGGCGTCGTCCTGCTGCACGGCACCGACACGATGGAGGAGAGCGCGCTGTGGCTCGACCTCACGTACTCGGGCAGCGCGCCCGTCGTGCTGACGGGCGCAATGCGCAGCGCCGATGCCCCCGACGCCGACGGCCCGGCCAACCTGCGCGACGCCCTGTCTTTGGCGGCCGCCGCGAGCGCCCGCGACCACGGCGTGCTGGTCTGTTTCGCGGGCCGGGTGTGGCAGCCATTGGGCATGCGCAAGGCGGCCACCCAGGACCTGAGCGGCTTCGTCGGCGAGCTGGTAGGCACCCCGGACGGCATCACCGAGCCCAAAGCGCGCCCGTATCTCGGAGACCTTCGCAGCACCGACACGCCGCGGGTCGACATCGTCGCGGCGTACCTGGGCAGCGATTCGGTGGCACTGGACGCCTGTGTGGCCGCCGGCGCGCGCGGCGTGGTGCTCGAGGCGCTGGGCTCCGGTAACGCCGGGGCCGCGGTGGTCGACGGGGTGCGCCGGCACTGCCGCGACGGCGTGGTGGTCGCGGTGTCCACCCGGGTCGCCAGCGGGCGGGTCAGCGCGGGCTACGGCCCCGGCCATGACCTGGTACAGGCCGGCGCGGTGATGGTGCCGCGGCTGGCGCCGTCGCAGGCGCGGGTGCTGGTGATGGCCGCGCTGGCCGCTGGGCTAGACGTCGTCGACGTGATCGGGCGCTGGGGCTGAGCCCTCAGCCGGCTCGTCGTCGCGTAGCGCGCCGACATACTCCCGCCAGTCCAGGCTGTCCACCGGGTTGGCCGCGCCGATGTCACCGTCGTCGACGGCGAACGTGCGGGCCGGGCCCGGTCCCGAGGCGCGGGTCTCGAACCGCACCGTGACCACGCCGTGGCCCGCCCCCTGCACCCAGCCGTGCCCATACCCGCGATGTACGACGTCGTCGCCGATCCGCCATTGTCCGCCGGCCTGGCCGGTCAGCAGGGTCGCCCTCAGCGTCTCGAAGTCTTCATGGGCCTCTTCCGCCGTCTGCGGTTCCAGATCCAGGTCCGGAAACAGCGACTCCTGACGCACATCGCTGAGGCCCGAAAAGCCAACGCCGAGAAGGCGTATCGGGCCGATCTGCAGTGGGTCCAGGAGCAATCTGCGCGCCACCGCCGTCAATGCACCCGCCTCGGTGGTGGCGTAGGGCATGGTCGCCGACCGGGTGAGCGTGCTCATGTCGGACTTCTTCAGCTTCACGGTGACGGTGCGGGCGCCACGGCCATCCTTGAGCAGGCGCCGGTGCGCATGCTCGGCGATCGGCTCGATGGCGTCGCGCAACTGATCGAGGGTGGTCAGGTCGACGGCAAAGGTCGACTCGGCGCTGATCTGCTTGGCCTCCGCGCGTTCGGCGACGGGACGGTCGTCGATGCCGCGGGCCAGGCGGTGCAGCGCGGGGCCGATCGTCGCGCCGAGGATGTTGGCCACCTCGGCGTCGGTCAGCGCCGCGAGTTGGCCGATGGTCTCGATGCCGAGTCGATGCAGCTTCTCCTCGGCTACCGGGCCGATCCCCCACAGCCGGCGCACCGGCAGCCCGCCGAGCAGCAGCGTTTCTTCCGCGCGGCGGACCACCCGGATGCCGTCGGGCTTGGCCAGTCCCGACGCGATCTTGGCGATCTGCTTGCCCGAGCCCGCACCCACCGACGCGATCAGGCCGGTCTCGTCGCGCACCCGTCGTCGCAGCTGTTCGCAGAACGCCTCGACGTCCTCGGCCGAGGCGCCGGCCAGTTGCGACGGTTCCCCGAAGGCCTCGTCGAAGGACAGCTGCTCGACGACCGGCACCACGGCGCGGACCGTGTCGAACACGCGCCGGCTGGCCACCCCGTACACCACGCCACGCGGCGGCAACACCACCGCGGTCACGCCGATCAGCCGACGGGCCTGATGCATCGGCATCGCCGAGCGCGCGCCGAACACCCGCGCCTCGTAGCTCGCCCCGGCCACCACGCCGCGGCCGCCCAGGCCGCCCACCAGCACCGGTCGCCCCCGCAGGGTAGGCCGGGTGAGTTGCTCGACGGATGCGAAGAACGCATCCATATCCAGGTGCAGCACCCAACGGGACTCCACGACGGGTAATGCTATTTAGTGCTTGCGCCGCCCTAGTGCCCAGCGTTGCCGTTGGGCGAAGCGGGCGGAGGGCCGTTGTTGGGCAACTGCGGCGGCGTCCACGTGGGCAGCGTCCAGGTGGGCGGTGTCCACGTGGGTGGAGTCCAGGGCGCCGGCGGGGGCAGGCCCGGGGGCCAACCCGGTGGGGCCGACGGCGGGGCGGAAGGCGACGCCGTGGGGGGTGGCGGCGCCACCGGCGCTGAAGTAAGGGCTGGGCGCTGCTGGGTGGGGACAGCCGACGGCTTCGGGGTGTAGCTCGGGGCGCGAGTTGGCTCGTAAGTGGGTGCCACCGTCTGACTGGGGGGCGGCGGCTGAGCAGGAGGCGGCGGCTCCGCGGGCGGCGGGCTGCTCGGTTCCGTCTTGGCAGGCGTCGGGGCGCTCGTCGGACTGGGCGGCAGCGAGTCTTTGGTTCTGATGATTTGCTCCGGGCCGGCAGGCCTGTGGTGGTGCAGCCAGAGGTATGCCGCTCCCGCCGCAGTGACGAGCAAGACACTGACGAAGATCACGATGGGCCAGATCCATCGCTTGCGCTCGAGTTCGCCGGCGCGCAAGTCGTGGCGTGGCCTCTCCTCGGCGTCGGGTTCTTCCGCGGTTTCCTGCTGGAGGTCGATATCGCGACTGCCGAGCCTGTCAGCGGGCTGCCGATCGAGTGTTTCGGTCGGCGCCCCGTACCTGGTCTCCTCGGCGGACCAGGCGTTCACGGAGGCGTCGTTGGATGCCAGCTGGACCATGGCCAGCGTCTGTCCGCGCAGCCACCAGGGCGCCGTCGCTATGGGCGCCCGACTCAGCATCGCATTCCGGTCGGTCAGGTCGTGACGACTCCGCTCGCAGCTGGCACACGCGTCGATGTGCCGGGCGACTCGTTTGCGCATCAGGACGTTGAAGTCGCCGTTCCAGTCGGCCACGATGGCACCGAGTTCGCGGCATGCCCGCGGGTTTCGCTGAACGCGGCGCGCCACCAGCAGTGTGCCCAGGGCGTGTTCGACAGTGTCACGCACCCTTGACTCCGTCTTGGCGGCGGTGGCGGCGGTGACATCCAGCGCCTCGGCCAATTCCGTTCCGTCGAGGCCGTGCCGGTAGGTCAGTTCCAGCACCTCACAGTCCTGCGGCGTCAGCCCGCGGGCGGCTTCCGAGACCAGTCTGGCCAATTCGGTGCGACCCATCAGGGTAGGCGTGCCCGCACCGGACGACTTGTCGTCGGGGACGTCTTCTCGACGGCGCTGACGCAGGAAACTCTGGGCCTCGTTGCGAGCGATGGCGTATAACCACGGGCGCAGCTTGCCGGGTTCTCCCAGGTCCGACAGCTGCGCCGCAGCCGTGCAGAATACTTCCTGCACAAGTTCGGTGGCAGCTTCCCGTTCGTCGACCATCCCGACGCAGAAATCGTGCAGGCGATCGGCGTAGCGGTCGTAGATGCTGCCGAAGGCCGCCTGATCGCCGCTCGCGGCAGAAACGGCCAACTGCGCGTCGCTGGCCAGGTCCCAATCAGGTAATGCTGTCGTCATCGACGTTGCTCCCGCCCACACGCGCCGGGATGCGCAGCGACCGACGCTTGTCGTTCAGTCTGCGCGTTCCGTCGGCGTCTGTCTCCAGATTCGCTGATAAGACTGCGGGCACATCCGGTCGTGGAGCGTGCGCGGACCTTCCGAAGCCCCGCGCACGCCGCTAAACCTTGGCGATCTCCGCGCGCACACGTCGCCGATCTCCACCGCGCCGACCGGCCCAGCGAACTCAAAGCCGGTTGCCAGCACCTCGCCCCCTTGCCGGACGTCCGTGCACAGGCACACAGCGACACGTAGCCGCGCGCGTACAGGGAGGCATTTCACCTCGGAGCCCCGCCAGCGTCCCCATATTCGCGGAATTATCACCGTGCAGCCGCAAATTTGAGGCCCCTCGTTGGGCGTCAGCGCGTATAGCTATATGCCCTCACCGCAGGCCGTCGCGAGGCCTATCACTCCAGCCCCGACAGCAACAACTTGTCGCGCGAAGGTGGGCAAACCGGCACTCGCTCCGACCAGAGGCTTCTGTGGCGCGTGTGACTGACTGCAGGCGTCTCGCACCACTCAGGCGCGCGAAATCGACACCCGCACGCCGTCGCCGATTTCCACGCCATCGGTTGGCTCGCCGAACTCGAAGCTGGTGGCCAGCACCTCGCCGGCGATGAGGTCGCGGTGCGTCTGTGCCCAGTCCGCGCGCACCGCGGGAACCCACATCCGCACGCTGATCCGATCGGAGACGTCCAGGCCCGTCGACTTGCGCAGCTCCTGCAGCTCCCGGATCCGGTCCTTGGCCCAACCCTCGGCCTCCAGCTCGGGCGTCACCGTGCCGTCCAACACGACCAGTCCCGCGCCGCCGGGCAGCGCCGCCGTGAACTCGGGGTCGGCGGCCACCAGCCGCGACGTGTACTCCGAGGGTTGCAACACCGCGGGACCGGCGGTCAACGTGCCGTCGGGGTTGACGACGCCCTCGCCGGCCTTGACCGCCTTGATCGCCGCCTGCACGTCCTTGCCCAGCCGCGGCCCGGCCACCCGGGCGTTGACCGCAAGCTCGAACCTGCCGTAGGTGTCGATCGCGTCGGTCAGCTCGACCCGCTTCACGTTGAGCTCGTCACCGATCAGGTCGACGAACGGTTCCAGCCGAGCCGGATCCTCTACCGCCACAGTGAGTTTCGACAGCGGCAGCCGCACCCGCAGCTTCTTGGCCTTGCGCAGCGAAGACGCGGCCGAGCACACTTCACGCACCTGGTCCATCGCGGCCACCAGGCCCGGGTCCGCGGGCAGCACGTCGGACGAAGGCCAGTCCGTCAGATGCACCGACCGCTCACCGGTGAGGCCACGCCAGATGACCTCGGTGGCCATCGGGAGCAGCGGCGCGGCCAGCCGCGCCGTCACCTCGAGCACGGTGTGCAGGGTGTCGATGGCGTCGGCGTCCTCTTCCCAGAACCGGGAACGCGACCGTCGCACATACCAATTCGTCAACGCCTCGGTGAACTGGCGCAGCTGTTCGCAGGCTCCGGAGATGTCGCAAACCTCCATCGCGTCCGTGAGGTCGTCGCGCAACACCGCCAGCTTGGCCAGGATGTAGCGGTCCAGCACATGCGTCGAATCCGACCGCCAGACACCGACTTTCGGTGCATACAGGCACAGGAAGCTGTAGGCGTTCCACAGCGGCAGCAGCACCTGGCGCACCCCTTCGCGGATGCCCTGCTCGGTGACCACCAGGTTGCCGCCGCGCAGGATCGGCGACGCCATCAGGAACCACCGCATGGCGTCGGCGCCGTCGCGGTCGTACACCTCGTAGACGTCCGGGTAGTTGCGCAGCGACTTGCTCATCTTCTGCCCGTCGGAGCCAAGCACGATCCCATGCGCCACGCAGGTTTTGAACGACGGCCGGTCGAACAGCGCGGTCGCCAGCACGTGCAGGGTGTAGAACCAGCCGCGGGTCTGCCCGATGTACTCCACGATGAAGTCCCCGGGATAGTGACTGTCGAACCAGTCGGAATTCTCGAACGGATAGTGCACCTGCGCGTACGGCATGGACCCCGAGTCGAACCACACGTCGAGCACGTCGGGGATGCGGCGCATGGTGGCAGCGCCGGTCGGATCGTCGGGGTTGGGCCGGGTGAGCTCGTCGATGAACGGCCGATGCAGGTTCGACGGCCGCACCCCGAAGTCGCGCTCCAACTCGTCGAGACTGCCGTAGACATCGACGCGCGGATAGGCCGGATCGTCGGATTTCCACACCGGAATCGGCGTGCCCCAGTAGCGGTTTCGCGAGATCGACCAGTCGCGGGCACCCTGCAGCCACTTGCCGAACTGGCCGTCCTTGACGTGTTCGGGATACCAGGTGATCTGCTGGTTCAGTTCCACCATGCGATCACGGAATTGCGTCACGGCGACGAACCACGACGACACCGCCCGGTAGATCAAGGGGTTGCGGCAACGCCAGCAGTGCGGGTACGGGTGTTCGTAGGTTTCGTGGCGCAGCAGCACCGCGCCGTTGGCCGCGGCGGGACCGCTCTGGCTCTTCAGGTCGCGGATGATCTGGGTGTTGGCGTCGAATACGTGCTGCCCCTGGTAATCCGGGACAGTCGAGTCGAAGCGGCCCTTCGCGTCGACGGGGGTGGCCGGCGCGATCCCCGCGGCCTCGCCGACGACCATGTCGTCCTCGCCGTAGGCCGGCGCCATGTGCACGATGCCGGTGCCGTCCTCGGTGGTGACGAAGTCGCCCGCCAGTACCTGAAATGCGTTGGCCGTGTCCATGAAATACGGGAAGGGCGGCAGATAGCGCACGCCCAACAGGTCGGCGCCGCGATACGTGCCGAGCACCTCGGGTTCTTCCCCCAGTTCGCGCGCGTAGGCCCCGAGCCGCGCCTCGGCCAGCACGTACCGCCTGTCGCCCACCCGGACCTGCAGGTAATTCACGTCCGGGTTGACGGCCACCGCCAGGTTCGACGGCAGGGTCCACGGCGTCGTCGTCCAGATCAGGAGGTAGGCACCGTCGAGCGGGCCGCCGGCCACCGTGAACCCGACCGTCAGGGCGGGGTCCTGGCGGCTCTGGTAGACGTCGTCGTCCATCCGCAGTTCGTGGTTGGACAGCGGGGTCTCGTCGCGCCAGCAGTAGGGCAGCACGCGGTAGCCCTCGTACGCAAGCCCCTTGTCCCACAGGCGTTTGAACGCCCAGATCACCGACTCCATGTAACCGAGATCCAGCGTCTTGTAGTCGTGGTCGAAGTCGACCCAGCGCGCCTGGCGGGTCACATACTCCTGCCACTCGTCGGTGTAGCGCAGCACCGATGTCCGGCAGGCGTCGTTGAAGGCGGCGATGCCCATCGTGTCGATCTGGGATTTGTCGGTGATGCCCAGCTGGCGTTCGGCCTCGAGTTCGGCGGGCAGCCCGTGGGTGTCCCAGCCGAATCGACGCTCCACCTTGTACCCGCGCATGGTGCGGTACCGCGGCACGATGTCCTTGACGTAGCCGGTGAGCAGGTGACCGTAGTGCGGCAGGCCGTTGGCGAACGGAGGCCCGTCGTAGAACACGTACTCGGGGGCGCCGTCGCGACGCGCGATGCTGGCCCGGAAGGTGTCGTCGTGGAACCAGTAGTGCAGGACCTGGGCTTCCAGCGCGGGGAAATTCGGGGACCCGGCCCGCGGGTCGGCGCCCAGGTCGGTGAGGGGGTAGGCGCTGTCGGTCATCGGTCTCCTGTGCCATCGGTGCAGGCACGGGGACGACGACGCGCTGGACGCGCGAGCGCCGCGGTACCACCCCGCTTGCCGCGCTTACGCGCGACCGCTCGTTGCAGGCTGTGACGGGCCCACCCGTTCGGTTCTACTGGGCTGCAACGCCGTTCTTCCGAAGGCTCCCCGGTGATAGCCGGATCGGTGCCGTTGCGGTGATTCTACTGGGCTCCGAGGGGTCGCCGAATCGCAGAGCTACTTCTGCTTCTTCTGCTACTTCTGCGGTCGGGTGACCCCTCGGAGCCGCCATGCTCGCGACTGCTCCATGGGCTACCCCTGGACTTCAAGCACACCGACGCGCAACAACGCCGCGTACACGTGCCGCAGCGGGACGCTGATCAGCTTGGCGGCACCGTCGACCAGCGGGTCGCCGTAGCGGTACTCGCGGCGCAGCACCATCATGGGCGCCGGCATCTCGACCGGGGTCTCGTCGCGCACCACGTGCAGCTGGGGTGCGGTGGTGCGGGTGCCTACTTCGTCGTACAGGGCAACGGTCATGATCGCCTCCTCGGAGCATCAAGGATCGGGAAAAGCACTGGAACTGAATTGAACTGACGCAGTTCGTCCCGTTCCGGTTCCGATCCGGGCAGGCGGACCCGGTGGCGACTCAGCTAAGAACGCTGAAAACGCTGCGCCGGAGGTCGGATTGGGACGACATACAGTCCGGATATCGACCCGGACTACCACTGGAACTCATGCGTCCCTCACCTCCTCGACGGTCACGACGCGCGGTTGCCCGCACAATCTGGTCACACGCAGGAGTACAGAGATGCCGACGACTGTCGGAAACTCGCACCCCTCTCGTCAGAGCTTCGGCACTACACGACGTGTCCGGCAAACCGGAAGCCACCTGGGCTCAACCCTTAATCCGGGAGGAGCTGTCCTGACCCGGGGCGTCTTTGGACGTTCGGGGTCAGTGGCCTGTGTTCGTGTAGCCGCCTCACCTAACGAGGTGCTTACCCGAGAGATGATGCCCCACCCGACGCGGCGCGGTCAAACCTTTCGGCGACTCGTTCCCGAATATTTACGAATTTTTAAGGCAAGACGAACACTTTTGTGAGAACCGGCGAATAGCCGACTCATTCGTCGACCAGGCCCTCGAGTCGGCCGATCGTCTCGATGAACTCCTCGACCATGTCCAGCACCACAGCCCGCGTCGGCCGGACCCGATCGAGCGATCCGACCACCTGCCCGACGAAGTACGTTGCCAGTTCGCGCGCCTTGGCGCCGGCGTGGCCGGCGGCCTGGTTGATGCGCACCTGCGGCTCGCTGACCAGCGCGGTCTGCAGCGGCATGCCGAGTGGATCGGGGGTGTCGGGCCGCTCCCACTCCTCGGTCCAGGCCGTACGCAGCATCCGGGCCGGCTTGCCGGTCATCGACCGCGACCGGACGGTGTCCGAAGAACTGGCGGCCAGGAACTTGTCCTTGACCACCGGCGGCGTCTCGGCCTCCTCGGTGGTCAGCCACACCGACCCGCACCACACCCCCTCGGCGCCCAGGGCCAGGCTCGCGGCGATCTGACGGCCGCGGGCGATCCCGCCCGCGGCCAGCACGGGAACCGGATCGACCGCATCCACCACCTCGGGCACCAGCACCATGGTCGCCACCTCGCCGGTGTGGCCGCCGGCCTCGGTGCCCTGCGCGACGATCAGGTCCACGCCCGCCGCGGCGTGCCCGCGCGCGTGTTTCGTGGTGCCGGCCAGCGCGGCCACCAGCACGTCGTGGTCGTGGGCCCGTCGCACCAGATCCGCGGGCGGCGAGCCCAGCGCGCTCGCGATCAGCCGGATATCGTGGGCAAACGCCACCTCGAGCAACGGCTCGTAGCCCTTCGGCGACACGTTGAGCCCACGCCCCGACGGCTGCCGCCGCTCGCCCTCCGGAGCCGCGATGCCGTAGCGCAGCAGCAGGTCGTCCAGGAACGCTCGGTGTTCACCCGGCAACAGGTCGGCGACCCCCTTCGCGTCGATGCCGCCCTGCTCCGCGCCGACGTACTTGGGCGGCAACAGCAGGTCCACCCCGTAGGGTTTGCCTCCCGTCTGCTCCTCGATCCAGGTCAGCTCGCTGTCCAGCCGGTCGGGGCTGTGCGCGACAGCCCCGAGGACCCCGAAGCCGCCGGCGTTGGTCACGGCGGCCACGACATCGCGACAGTGGCTGAAGGCGCAGATCGGAAACTCAACGCCGAGCATCTCGGCGACTCGGGTGCGCATTTCTCGACGCTATCTCACCGGTGCCCGAATGTTGGCTTATGTCACGCATCGCCGCATCAGGCGTGACACAACCCGACACCCGCTTACGGCGACCGCCCGTCGGGCGGCCAACTCGCCACGCCCTCTTCCAGCGGCACCTGCAGGCTCTGCAGCAGCGAAGCGACCATCCGCCACGCGCCGATCGCGGTGACGAGCTCGATGAGAACCTTTGTGTCACCCTGTAATTCACGCTCACACGCGGCCCAGCTCGCGGCGCTGACGAAGCCTTGACCCACCACGTCGTCGGTCGCGGCCAACACCGCCCGCTCGGAGGGGCCGAACCCGTCGTAGCCGTGCCAATCCCGCACCCCGAGCAAGTCGTCGGCGGGCACCCCCAGCCGCGACGCGACGCGCCAGTGCTGGGTCCACTCGTAGTCGCACCCGGTGAGCCAGCCGATCCGCATGATCACCAATTCGCGCAGCCTGGGGTCCAGGGCGCCGTGCCACAGCAGGTTGGCCAGCATGTCGTTGAACGTCCGCGCGAGGTTGGGGTGGTTCAGCAGCACCTGAAAGATGCTGAGCTCGGCCATGTAGTCGGGCACACCCGCTTGGTCCGCGGCGGCCTTGGCCTCGTCGCCCGGCAACAGCGGAACCCGGGATGTTGTCATGGTCTGAGCCCTCCGTGCGCTGGCGGGACACCCTCTTTGGCCATGGTAAACCGCACCGGCCAGCAAATACTCCGCGCCGTCGAGCCGCGCGCGGCGTGGCTGTCTCGGGAACGGGCCCCGAGCGGTTACCCTGCTGTTCACTCGAGGTTTTGGAGATCGGCTGCAATGGTGAGCACGGCGTGGTTGGGCGACTGTGGCTAAGGCGCGTGTCACGCCGGTCGCCGTCATCGGCATGGCCTGTCGGCTGCCCGGCGGCATCGACTCCCCCGACAAGTTGTGGGAAGCACTGCTGCGCGGCGACGACCTGATCACCGAGGTCCCCGCCGAACGCTGGAACGCCGACGACTACTACGACCCCGAACCCGGCGTGCCCGGCCGGTCGGTGTCGCGCTGGGGCGGATTCCTCGACGACATCGCGGGTTTCGACCCGGAGTTCTTCGGCATCGGCGAGCGCGAAGCGACCGCGATGGACCCGCAGCACCGCCTGCTGCTGCAGACCGCGTGGGAGGCCGTGGAACACGGCGGCGTGGCGCCGACGGCGCTGCACGGCTCGCTGACCGGGGTGTTCGTCGGCCTGGCCCACAGCGACTACTCGTTCGTCACCGGACAGGCCGACGCGCTGGAAGATCCGTACGGGTTCACCGGGCTGCCGTTCAGCATGGGCTCGGGCCGCATCTCGTATGCGATGGGACTCCAGGGCCCCGCGATGACCGTCGACACCGCCTGCTCGTCGAGCCTGCTCGCGGTGCACATGGCGTGCCGCAGCCTGCACGACGGCGAGAGCGACCTGGCCCTGGCGGGTGGCTGCATGGTCATGCTGGAGCCGCAGCTGTACGCGTCGGCGTCGGCGCTGGGCATGCTGTCCCCGACGGGCCGTTGCCGCGCGTTCGACGCGGCCGCCGACGGTTTCGTCCGCTCCGAGGGTTGCGCGGTGGTGCTGCTCAAGCGGCTGCCCGACGCGCTGCGCGACGGCGACCCCATTCGCGCCGTGCTACGCGGCACGGCGACCAACCAGGACGGTCGCACCGAGAACATCTCCACCCCATCGGCGGATGCGCAGGTGGTGGCCTATCGCGCGGCGTTAACCGCGGCCGGCCTGGATTTGCGAGACGCCGCCACCATCGGCATGGTCGAGGCGCACGGCACCGGCACACCCGTCGGCGATCCCATCGAATTCACCAGCCTGGCAAGGGTTTACGGTATCGACCGGCCCTGCGCGCTGACGTCGGCGAAGAGCAATCTGGGGCATCCCGAGGCCGCCGCGGGCATCGTGGGCCTGGTCAAGACGGTCCTGTCGCTGCAGCACGGCGTGGTGCCGCCGATGGTGCACTTCACCCGGCTGCCCGACGAGCTGGCCCAGACCGACACCAAGCTCTTTGTGCCGCAAACAATCACGCTGTGGCCCGGCCCTGCGGACGCGCCCCGGCGCGCCGCGGTGTCGTCGTACGGCATGTCGGGCAGCAACGTGCACGCCGTGTTGGAACAAGCCCCCTCACCAGCGCCGGTCCACACCGAGGGCGCCCGCCCGCCCGCCGACGAGTTCCTGTTCCCGCTGTCGGCCACCTCGGCCGCGGCGCTGCGCCAGACGTCCCGGCGGATCGCGGAGTGGCTGGACGAACACGCCGGCGACGCGCCGCTGGCGGACCTGGCCTACACGCTGGCTCGCCGGCGCGGGCACCGGCCGGTGCGCACGGCCGTCGTCGCCGCCAGCCACGCTGAGCTGGCCCAGGCCCTGCGGGAGGTCGCCGCCGGAGAGGCGCCGCATCAGCCCGCCGTCGGCCAGGACGACCGCGGACCGGTATGGGTCTTCTCCGGGCAGGGCTCACAGTGGGCGGGGATGGGCGCGGCCCTGCTCGCCGGCGAGCCCGTATTCGCCGCGACGGTGGCCACGGTCGAGCCGCTGATCGCCGCGGAGTGCGGCTTCTCGGTGACCGAGGCGATGACCGCGCAGCGCACCGTGACGGGGATCGACCGGGTGCAGCCGACGCTGTTCGCCATGCAGGTCGCGCTGGCGGCCGCGATGCAGGCCCACGGCGTCCGCCCGGGCGCGGTGATCGGGCACTCCCTCGGCGAGGTGGCCGCGGCCGTCGTCGCGGGGGCGCTGTCCCTCGAGGACGGCGTCCGGGTGATCTGCCGCCGGTCGCGGCTGTGCGCCCGCATCGCGGGCATCGGCGCGATGGCGTCGGTCGAGCTGCCCGCCGCGCAGGTGCGCGAGGAGCTGGCGAGCCGCGGCATCAAGGACGTCGTGGTCGCGGTGGTGGCGTCGCCGCAGTCCACCGTGATCGGCGGCGACGCGCAAGCGGTGCGCGACCTGATCGCCGGCTGGGAGGCGCGCGACGTGCTGGCCCGCGAGGTGGCCGTCGACGTCGCCTCCCACACGCCGCAGGTCGATCCCATCCTCGGTGAGCTGCATCAGGTGCTGGCCGGCATCACGCCGGCGTCGCCCCGGGTCCCCTATTACTCCGCGACCCTGTTCGAGCCGCGGGACCCCCCGATGTTCGACGCCGGCTACTGGTCGGACAACCTGCGCCACATGGTGCGGTTCTGCGCGGCGGTGCGGGCGGCCCTCGAGGACGGGCACCGCGTGTTCGGCGAGCTGTCGCCCCACCCGCTGCTCACGCGCGCGGTCCAGCAGACCGCCGCCGAGCTCGACATCCCGGTAGCGGCGGTGGCCGCCCTGCGGCGCGAGCAACCGCTGCCGCACGGGCTGCGCGCACTGGTGTCCGAGCTACACAGCGCCGGCGCGGCGGTGGACTTCTCGACGCTGTTCCCGCACGGGCGCCTGGTGGACACGCCCCTTCCCGTGTGGGCGAACCGGCCCCTGCTGCTCGCACCGGAAAACCGCACCGCCCATGTCGCCAACTCCGTTGCCGCGCACCCACTGTTGGGCCCGCACGTGCGCCTGATGGAGGAGCCGGAACGGCACGCCTGGCACGGCGTCATCGGCACGGCCACGCTGCCGTGGCTGCGCGACCACCAGATCCACAACGTGGCCGCGCTGCCGGGAGCCGCGTACTGCGAGATGGCGCTGGCGGCGGCCCACCGGGTGCTGGGCGAGGGCTCCGAAGTGCGCGACATCCGCTTCGAGGAGATGCTGCTGCTCGACGACGACACGGCCGTGGGCACCGTCGCGTCCGTGGAGGCACCCGGTGTGGCGAGTTTCCTGGTCCAAACCGACCGCGACGGTGACACGGTACGACGGGCGACCGCGACGCTGCACGCCGGTCCCGACGAGACCACGCCGCCCGCCCATGACGTCGCCGCCCTGATGTCGGCTTATCCTTCGCGCGTCGGCGGCGACGAACTGCGCGCCTGGTTCGACGAGCGCGGTGTCCAGTTCGGTCCCGCATTCACCGGCCTGGCCGCGGCGCATGTGCGAGAGGGGGGCGCCGTGCTGGCCGAGGTCGGCCTGCCCGGGCCGATCCGCACCCAACAGGTCAGCTACGGCGTGCATCCAGCGCTGCTGGATGCGTGCTTCCAATCCGTCGCGGCGCACCCCGCGGTGGCCCGAGTCCAGGGCGGCCTGCTGCTGCCGCTGGGTGTACGACGGCTGCGCGCGTACGCCGCGGCCCGCTCTACCCGCTACTGCCTGACCAGGGTGACGGCGTGCGGCAGCAACGTCGAGGCCGACATCGACCTGATGGACGAACACGGGAACGTGGTACTGGTCGTCCGCGGCCTGCTGATGGGCACGGGCGTCTCCGAGACCGCCGACCGCGATCGCCTGCTCGGCGACCGCCTGCTGACCATCGAGTGGCAGCGGCGGTCTTTACCCGACCGCGCCGTCGACGCCGGCGAGGCCGGCGACCCCGGCATCGATGGCCGAAACTGGCTACTGGTCGGCCTTTCCGGGGACGCGCACGCCGTGGCTGCCGAACTGCGCGACGCGCTCGGGCGACGCGGAGCGCAATGCGTGACGGTGTGCTGGCCGGGGCGCGGGGACGCGGAGCAGCTGCGCGAGCAGCTGGATTCGGGCGGCTACACCGGCGTGGTCGTCCTGGCGCCGTTGTCCCGCGGCGCGAACCTGCCCGACAGCGAGCACGTGCGGCAGTTCGTCAGGGTCGCCCGCGAGCTGCCGGGGGCCTCCGGCGACACGCGGCTCTACCTGGTCACCAGGGACGCACAGCCGGTGCTGCGCCAGGATTGCGTCAATGGCGTCAACCTCGAACACGGCGGCCTGCGGGGCCTGCTGCGGGTGATCGGCGCGGAGCACCCGCACCTGCGCGCCACCCACATCGACGTCGACGAGAGCACCGACGCCGGCTGGCTGGCCGACCAATTGCTCTGCGGCGCCGAGGAAGACGAGACGGCCTGGCGCGACGGCGAGTGGTACGTCGCACGGCTGTGCCCGGCCCCGTTGCGCCCCGAGGAGCGGCACACGACCGACGTGGACCACGAGCGTGACGGGGTCCGGCTGCGCATCCGCACGCCCGGCGACCTGCAGACCATGGAGCTGGCCAGCGTCGACCGGGTGCCGCCGGGACCCGGACAGATCGAGGTTGCCATCGGCGCGTCGAGCATCAACTTCGCCGACGTCCTCGTGGCGTTCGGCCGCTATCCCGCGTTCGACGGGCTGGTGCCGCAGCTCGGCACCGACTTCGCCGGCGTGGTGACCGCCGTCGGGCCCGGCGTCGCTGATCACCATGTCGGTGACCGGGTCGGCGGCATCTCCCCCAGCGGCTGCTGGAGCTCGTTCGTCACCTGCGACGCCCGCCTGGCCGCTGCGATCCCGCCCGCCCTGACCGAGGCCCAGGCCGCCGCGGTGACCACCGCACACGCCACCGCCTGGTACGGCCTGCAGGAGTTGGCCCGCATCAAGGCCGGCGACAAGGTGCTGATCCACTCCGCGACCGGCGGGGTGGGGCAGGCCGCCGTCGCGATCGCACGCGCCGCGGGCGCCGAGATCTACGCCACCGCCGGCAGCCCCCAGCGCCGAGAACTCCTGCGCGACATGGGAATCACGCACGTCTACGACTCACGCAGCGTCGGGTTCGCCGAGCAGATCCGCCGCGACACCGACGGATACGGCGTCGACATCGTGCTCAACTCGCTGGCCGGCGCGGCACAGCGCGCGGGCATCGCGCTGCTGTCCTTCGGCGGTCGCTTCGTCGAGATCGGCAAGCGCGACATCTACGGCGACTCCCGGCTGCGCCTGTTCCCGTTCCGGCGCAACCTGGCGTTCTACGCCGTCGACCTGGGGCTGATGGCGGTGAGCCATCCCGCATACATCCGCGAGCTGTTGACCAGCGTGTACCGGCTGACCGCGGAGGCCGCCCTGCCGGTGCCCGAGATGACCCGCTTCCCGCTCGCCGAGGCGGCCACCGCGATCCGGATGATGAGCGGCGCCGAACACACCGGAAAGCTGGTCCTCGACCTTCCGCGCAGCGGATGCCGCAGCGTGGTGGTGCCGCCCGAGCAGGCGCGGGTGTTCCGTCGCGACGGCTCCTACCTGATCACCGGCGGCCTCGGCGGCCTCGGGCTGTTCCTGGCCGAGAACATGGCCGCCGCCGGCGCCGGGCGCATCGTGCTCTCGTCCCGGTCGGCGCCCAGCCAGAAGGTGCTGGAGACAATCGAACTCGTCCGCGCCACCGGATCCGACGTCGTGGTGGAATGTGGCGACATCGCGCGACCCGACACCGCGCGGCGGTTGGTGGCGACGGCCACCGCGACCGGGCTGCCGCTGCGCGGCGTGCTGCACGCCGCGGCGGTCGTCGAGGATGCCACGCTGACCAACATCACCGGCGACCTGATCGAGCGCGACTGGGCGCCAAAGGTTCACGGCGCGTGGCATCTGCACCAGGCCGTGCAGCAAGCCGGGGCGGACCTGGACTGGTTCTGCTCGTTCTCCTCGGCGGCCGCCTTGCTGGGCTCGCCGGGCCAAGGCGCCTACGCCGCGGCCAACAGCTGGCTGGACGCGTTCACCCACTGGCGACGGGCCCAGGGGCTGCCGGCCACCGCGATCGCCTGGGGCGCCTGGGCCGACATCGGCCGCGGCGCGCACCTCGCGGCGGACGGCGACACCGCGATGATCACCCCCGAGGAGGGCGGTTACGCGTTCGAGGCGCTGTTGCGGCACGACCGCGCCTACAGCGGCTACGTCCCGACCGCCGGAACGCCCTGGCTGACGTCGCTGGCGCGGCGCAGCCGCTTCGCCGAGGCATTCCGCGCCGCCCGCACCGACCGGTCCGACAGCGGCAGATTCCGTGCCGAACTCGCCGAACTCCCCGCCGAAGAATGGCCCGGCCGGCTGCGCCGCCTGATTTCCGAGCAGGTCGGCCTCATTTTGCGACGCAGTGTCGACCCGGATCGACCGCTTTCCGAATACGGCCTCGATTCGCTCGGAAATCTCGAGCTGCGCACCCGCGTCGAAACCGAAACCGGCATTCGGTCGAGCTCCACCGACATCACAACAGTGCGGGATTTCGCAGACCAATTGTGTCGAAAGCTGGCACTAATAGAAAACGATCCGGTCACGACATGAGGACAAGTAGCTCACATCCAATACTCTAAGCCCGAGACGCCGAACCAAAGGAGTCACGTTGGTTGTCCTGGGCAATCTGGGTCTGGAGACCGTCGTTAACTGGGCTCCCTCTGCTGGTTCGGTCTGGCAGTGGCACGCATCGCCGCGCTCACTCGAGAAAGCCCGGTGCGCGCCGGTAAGTGCGGTGCCGCCCAGCTATATTCAGACACGCCACCTGCGCGCCTTGCGCGAGCAAACCGCCAGGGGCCAGCAGATGTCACGTTTGCTGGTGACGGCCGTGGACATCGCCGGTCAGTGCGATATCCGGACCATGACGTACGTCATCAATTCACATCTCCGCCGGCACGACACCTACCGCAGCTGGTTTGAATTCATCGATGACCAGCGGATTGTCCGGCACACCATCGACAATCCCGCCGATATCGAGTTCATACCGGTAGAGCACGGCAAGATGACGACGAGGCAATGGCAGGATTACATTTTGGACACGCCCAGTCCATTGGATTGGGACTGCTTCAGGTTCGCGATTATTCAGCGCGACGACCACTTCACATTCTGCGTCAGCATTGACCACCTGCATTTCGATGCAACGTTTCTCGGGATCATATTCTTGGAGCTCCGGGCGATGTATAACGCACTGATGGACGGCGAACCGCTGCGGCTGCCGGCCGTCGGCAGCTACGACGACTACTGCCGGCGGGAGCGCGCCTACAACTCGGCGCTGACCCTGCAGTCGCCGCCCGTGCGCCGCTGGGTCGAGTTCTTCGAGAGCAACGGCGGCGCTCTGCCGTCCTTCCCGTTGCCGCTGGGTGACACGTCGCTGCCCGGTGCCGGTGACGTGCTGTCGCTGCGACTGATGGATGCCGAACAGACCGCACGATTCGAAGGTGAGTGCACACGCGCCGGCGCCCGGTTCAGCGGCGGGGTATTCGCGTGCGCCGCCCTGACCGAGTACGAACTCACCGGCGCCCACACCTACTACTCGGTGACGCCCAGCGGCACCCGCAGCACGCCAGCGGAATTCGTGACCAGCGGCTGGTTCATCGGACACATTCCGCTCGTGGTTCCCGTCGGCGCCTCGTTCGGGGACACCGCGCGCTGCGCGCAGGACGCATTCGATTCCAGCACCGATCTCGCCCGGGTCCCGTTCGAGCGGGTGCTGGAGTTGGCGCCCTGGCTGAAGAGGCCCCCACCGCGCAACGGATTTCCCATGCTGTCGTTTCTCGACGCGGGCGTGCCGCCGCTGTCCGCCGTCGTCGCGTCCCAGCTGGGCCGGGCCAATACCAGGGTCTTCACCGACGGCAAGGTAGCCGCCCGGGTATGCATGTGGGTCAATAAGTTCCACGAAGAGACGACCGTGACGGCGTCCTTCCCGAACAATCCCATCGCCTACGACTCGGTGGTGCGCTACCTGGCGACGATGAAGTCCGTCTACCTGCGCGTCGCCGAGGGCCGCGACGACAGAATGCTCGCGACCTGCAGCGGCCGCCTCACCAGTCAACGGTCCTGAAGGAATTCACACAAAATCGCCACGGCTTATTTATTGATTCCGCGGTTTCAAGTGAAACATTGTCGTAAGATAACCGCCACAAGCGAACATGAGGTATTTCGCATATTTTACGTACCTTTCGCCGGTTTTTTGACAATTCTTCTTATCGCCTCTGCGCCGTTTACGCCACTTGTTCGGCCGCGGGCGCGATCCACGGCCGTCATGGCTCACCCCCGCATCCCAGCGACATCGGGATGCCGGATACCGGCTGCCAGCAAACTTCTTTCACGACCGACAGGCCGCCGCGCCCGCGGCTGGGAGGCTTATCGCAGAACTACACCTGGCTCGGCATACCGGGCACCCGCGGCCTCGGCGCGTCGCTACGATCGGTCCATAAAGTCCCATGAAGTGCTCTTTTACCGTCGGCTGTGCCCACCGCGTCGGCACCGGTTCTTGGATGCCGACGCTGGCCGGCTGACCGCACCGCCTCGCGACGGCCCGCGGGGCAGGGCTGGAGCCAGACCGCAACCCCGCAGCGACAGCTAATTTTTGGTACGTTGGCCCGATTCTTGCACATATGTCGAGGTAAGCCGCTAAAGTGCTGTGCAGCCACGTCGTGACGGTCGGCTCCAGGTGGGGGGTCTGTGGGATGTCTGTGTCTATCAGCGCGCGCTTTGTTCCGCGCGTGTAACGAATTTTTGGCGATTCCATCGAACCTCTGAATAAGCGCTCGGCGCAGTGATAAGAACTTGACATTAGTAAGAAGAGGGTAGAGACGGTGAATGAGACGCAAGTCACACCGGTTGCTGTCATCGGGATGGCCTGCCGGCTGCCGGGATCCATTGATTCCCCAGAGCTGCTTTGGGCTGCCCTGCTGCGCGGCGACGACTTCGTCACCGAGGTTCCCGCCGACCGCTGGGATCTCGACGACTACTACGACCCGGAGCCGGGCGTGCCCGGTCGTTCCGTGTGCAAGTGGGGCGCGTTCCTGAACGACGTCGCCGACTTCGACCCCGAGTTCTTCGGCATCAACGAAAAAGAAGCGACCGCGATGGACCCGCAGCACCGTCTGCTGCTGGAAACCTCGTGGGAGGCCATGGAGCACGGCGGGCTCACCCGCGACAGGCTCGCCGCCCTGCGGACCGGCGTGTTCGTGGGGCTGATGCACGACGACTACCAGTTCGTGCACGCCGACGCCCACGCCCTGGAGGGGCCGTACGGGTACATGGGCAACAGCTTCGCCATGGGCTCCGGGCGCATCGCCTACGCGCTGGGGCTGCACGGGCCCGCGATGACGGTGGATACCGCGTGCTCGTCCGGTTTGTCCGCGATCCACCTGGCTTGCCGCAGCCTGCACGACGGCGAAAGCGACGTGGCGCTGGCCGGCGGCGCTTCGGTGATGTTCGAACCCCGCAAGGCCGCTTCGGGTTCCGCGATCGGAATGCTGTCCCCCACCGGCCGCTGCCACGCGTTCGACGTCAACGCCGACGGGTTCGTGGCCGGCGAGGGCTGCGTGGTGGTGCTGCTCAAGCGGCTGCCGGACGCAGTGGCCGACGGCGACCGGATCCTGGCGGTGATCCGCGGCACGGCCGCCAACCAGGACGGCCGCACGGTGAACATCGTGACGCCGTCCGGGCCCGCACAGGTCGAGGCGTATCGGACCGCGCTCGCGGTCGCGGACGTCGACGCCAGCACCATCGGGATGGTCGAGGCGCACGGGCCCGGCACCCCCGTCGGCGACCCCATCGAGTACGCCAGCCTCGCACAGGTGTACGGCATCGACGGACCGTGCGCGCTGGCCTCGGTGAAGACCAACTTCGGGCACACGCAGTCGGCCGCCGGCGCGCTGGGCCTGATGAAGGCGGTTCTCGCGCTGCAACACGGCGTGGTTCCGCGCAACCTGCACTTCACCGCCCTGCCCGACGAGTTCGCCGACATCAAGACCAATCTGTTTGTTCCGCAGGAGATCACGCCGTGGCCGGCCACCGCCGACGAAGCGCCCCGCAGGGCAGCGGTGTCGTCGTACGGGTTTTCCGGAACCAACGTGCACGCGATCCTCGAGCAGGCGCCGGAAACGGTTGCGCCGCAGGACACGCGACCCGAAGCTGGCGGCGACGCGTTGCTGGTCCCGGTGTCGGCTACCTCCCCGGATGGGTTGCGGCACACCGCGGCACGCATCGCCGACTGGGTCGACGCGCACGCGTCGGACCTGACGGCAACGGATCTGGCCTACACGCTCAGCCGCCGACGTGAGCACCGATCGGTGCGCACCGCGGTCATCGCCGACAGCGTCGAGCGGCTGGCCGGGGCGCTGCGCGAGGTCGCCGACGGCGACTTCCCGTATCCGGCTGCGGTCGGGCAGGACGACCGCGGACCGGTCTGGGTGTTCTCCGGGCAGGGTTCACAGTGGGCGTCGATGGGTGCCCAGCTGCTCGCGACCGAACCGGCCTTCGCCGCGACCATCGCGGAACTTGAGCCGCTGATCGCCCGTGAGTCCGGCTTCTCGGTCACCGAGGTCCTCTCGGCACCCGAGACCGTGACCGGCATCGACCGGATCCAGCCGGCGCTGTTCAGCATGCAGGTCGCGCTGGCCGCCACGATGAGGTCCTACGGCGTCGCGCCGGGCGCGGTGATCGGCCACTCGATGGGCGAGGCCGCGGCGGCGGTCGTCGCGGGCGCGTTGTCGCTCGACGACGGCGTGAAGGTGATCTGCCGCCGCTCCAAGCTGATGCTGACCATCTCCGGGTCGGGCGCCATGGCCTCGGTGGAACTGCCTGCCCAGCAGGTGCTCTCGGAACTGATGGCCCGTGGCATCGAGGACGCCGTGGTGGCCGTGGTGGCATCGCCGGAGTCCACGGTGATCGGTGGCGCTACCGAGACGGTGCGTTCGCTGGTCGCCGAATGGGAGCGGCGGGACGTGCTGGCCCGCGAGGTCGCTGTCGACGTCGCATCGCACTCGCCGCAAGTCGACTCGATCCTGGACGAACTCACCGACGTGCTGGCCGACCTCGACCCCAGGACACCGGAAGTTCCCTTCTACTCGTCGACCATGTTCGACCCGCGCGACGAAGCCGAGTGCGACGCCTGGTACTGGGCCGACAATCTCCGGCACACGGTGCGGTTCGCCGCATCCGTGCAGGCCGCGCTGGAAGACGGTTACCGCGTATTCGGGGAGTTGGCCCCGCACCCGCTGCTCACCCATGCCGTCGAGCAGACGGCGCGCAGCCTCGGCATGCCGCTGGCCGCTCTCGCCGCCATGCGCCGCGAACAGGAGCTGCCGCACGGGCTGCTCGATTTCCTGACAGATCTCTACAGCGCCGGTGCCGCGATCGACTTCTCGAAGATCCATCCCCAGGGCCGACTGGTCGATGCTCCGCTACCGACCTGGAGCAACCGTCCCCTTCTGTTGACGCCGGCCGGTCACGATTCGCGGGCGCGCGGCGAGTGCACGGTTGCGGTGCATCCCTTGATGGGCGCGCACGTGCTGTTGCAGGAGGAGCCGCAGCGCCACGTCTGGCAGGGCGAGGTCGGCACCGCGGCGCAGCCTTGGCTGGCCGAGCACGAGATTCACGGTGCGGCCGTGCTTCCGGCGGCGGTCTGGTGTGACATGGCGTTGAGCGCGGCACAGACGGTCTTCGGTGAGGCCTCGGAGGTCCGCGACGTCCGCTTCGAGCAGATGCTGTTGCTCGACGAAGAGAACTCGGTGGGCGCCGTCGCCTCGGTGAAGACGCCCGGCACCGCCACTTTCGCGGTGGAGACCTACACCGACGGTTACCGCGACGAGTTCGCCACGGCGGTCTTGTCGGCGTTGTCGGCGCACGAGGACGACGACACCCCGGCCGCACACGACGTGCTGGCCCTGCTGGCGGCTCACCCCAGCCAACTGGAGGGCTCCAAACTGCGGAAGTGGTTCGGCAGCAAGGGCTTCCAGTACGGTCCGTCCTTCGAAGGGCTGGCCGCCGCGCACCGGGCCGAGGGTAATTTCGACACTCTGCTGGCCGAGATCGCGCTGCCCGTTGCGCTCCGCTCACAGCAGAAGGGCTACGAGATCCACCCCGCCCTGCTGGATGTGTGTTTCCAGTCGGTCGCGGCCGCTTACGCCGACGACCATGGACAGACGACCCCCGGCCTGCTGATGCCGCTCGGCGTCGGCAGGCTCCGGGTTTACGGTTCCAGCCGCAACGCCCGCTACTGCTTCACCCGGATCACGAACGTCGAGGCCGCCGGTCTGGAAGCCGACCTCGACGTCCTGGACGAGAACGGGACCGTGCTGCTGGCCGTGCAGGGCCTGCAGATGGGGACCGCGGCCAACGCGCACAGCGAGGCCGATCGCAGGCTGAGCGAACGCCTGCTGACCATCGAGTGGCAGGAGCGCACGCTGCCCGAAATCGAGCGGGTCGGTACCGGATCGTGGCTGCTGATAAGCACATCCACGACCGCCGACCTGGTGGCGACAAGCCTGACCGATGCGCTGAAATCCGCGGGAGCGGAGTGCACGAGCATGACCTGGCCGAAGCAGTCCGATCACCAGGCCAACGCCGAGATACTCGCCTCGCACCTGGGCTCCAACACCATCCGCGGCGTGGTCATCCTGACCGGGCCCAAGAACGGCAACCCGGACGAACAGTGCGCGCACCGCGGCGGCAACTACGTCCAGCACCTGGTGCGCATCGCCCGCAAGGTCGCCGAAGTACAGGGCGAAGCGCCGGCGCTCTACGTCGTAACGCGAAATGCCCAAACGGTTTTGACCGGCGACGTGGCAAACCTCGAGCAGGCCGGGATTCGCGGCCTGGTGCGAGTGATCGGCGCCGAGTACCCGCAGCTACGGGCCAGCCAGATCGACATGGACGCGGATCCGGATGCCGAACTGCTGGCACAGCAGCTGCTCGGCGGGTCGGAAGAGGACGAGACGGCTTGGCGGCACGGGCAGTGGTACACGGCGCGCCTCAGCCCGGCTCCCCTGCGCCCCGAGGAGCGGCGTGCCACCGTCGTCGCCCATGCGGATGAAGGTATGCGCCTGCAGATTCGCACGCCCGGTGATCCGGAGACGATCGAGCTGACGGCGATCGACCGCGTTCCGCCGGGCCCGGGACAGATCGAGGTCGCGGTGACCGCGTCCGGCATCAACTTCGCCGATGTACTGATCGCCTCCGACCGGTACCCCACCGAGGCCGGGGTTACGCCGCAACTCGGGCGGGATTTCGCCGGCGTGGTCACCGCGGTCGGACCCGATGTCGACAGCCACCGGGTGGGCGACCATGTCGCCGGACTGGCCGAGAGCGGTTGCTGGGCCACATACGTCACCTGTGACGCTCGTGCCGCGGTCACGCTTCCGCCCGGCCTCACCGATGAGGTGGCGGCCGCGGTGACCACCGCTCACGCCACGGCCTGGTACGCGCTGCACGACCAGGCGAGGATCGGCGCCGACGACCGGGTGCTGATCCACTCCGCCACCGGCGGCGTGGGCCAAGCGGCGATCGCGATCGCCCGCGCCGCGGGTGCCGAAATCTTCGCCACCGCCGGCAGCGAGCAGCGTCGGCAGTTGTTGCGCGACATGGGCATCGCCCACGTATACGATTCGCGCAGTACCGATTTCGCCGAGCAGATTCGTCACGACACCGACGGATACGGCGTCGACATCGTGCTCAACTCGCTCAGCGGAGCCGCGCAGCGGGCCGGCTTGGAACTGCTGGCCGTCGGCGGTCGATTCGTCGAGATCGGCAAGCGCGACGTCTACGCGAACACCCGGCTCGAGCTGTTCCCGTTCCGCCGCAACCTCACCTTCCACTACGTCGACCTGGCACTGCTTGCCGAAAGCAGCCCGCGCCGGGTCAGCGCCCTGCTGCGCACGGTCTACGAGCGCGTCGCGACGGGTGAATTGCCGGCCCCGGAAACCACCCGTTACCCACTGCGCGATGCGGCGTCCGCCATCCGTGTGATGGCTGCGGCAGAGCACACCGGCAAGCTGGTGCTGGACATGCCCCGCGTCGGGAGCAGCAGCGTCGTGGTGCCGCCCGAGCAGGCGCAGGTGTTCCGGCCCGATGGCTCCTACATCGTCACCGGCGGGCTGGGCGGCCTCGGCCTGTTCTTCGCCGAGAAGATGGCCGCGGCCGGGTGTGGGCGCATCATCCTGACCTCGCGGTCTGCGCCCGACGCCAAGGCGATGGAGACGATCGAACTCATCCGCGCCATGGGTAGCGACATCGTCGTGGAATGTGCCGATATCGCCGACGCCGGTTCCGCGGAGGGTTTGGTTTCGGTGGCGACCGCGACCGGGCTGCCGTTGCGCGGCGTGCTGCACGCCGCCGCGGTGTTCGAAAACGCCACCCTGCCCAACATCAGCGACGAGCTGATCGACCGCAACTGGAACGCAAAAGTCCACGGCGCGTGGAACTTGCACGCGGCGACGACCGCGCAGCCGCTGGATTGGTTCTGCCTGTTCTCGTCGGCGGTCGCACTGGTCGGTTCAGCCGGGCAGGGCCCATACGCCGCGGCGAACAGCTGGCTGGATGCGTTCGCGCACTGGCGCCGAGCGCAGGGTCTGCCGGCCACATCGATCGGGTGGGCGTTGTGGGCCGAGGTGGGCGCCGCCGCCGCGGTCCTGGCCGAGGCCAACGAGGCCGGCGCCGAAGGGACCAGTGGCAGCAGCGTCGCCGACCACTGGCGCAGCACCGCCATCACCGCCGACGAGGGCGCCCGCGCGTGGGAGGCATTGCTGCGCCACGATCGCGGATACTCCGGCTACGCGCAGATGACGGGCACGCCGTGGGCGACCGCGTTCGCACAGCGCAGCCGATTCGCGGAACTGTTCCCTTCGATTAACCAAAACTCCTCCGACGCAGGCAAACTGCGTGACGAGCTGGCGACACTGCCGGCCGAAGAGTGGCCTACCCGATTGCGTCAAATGATCTCTGACCAGGTAAGGATGACCCTGCGCCGCACAATCGACCCGGACCGCCCGCTTTCCGAGTACGGCCTTGACTCGCTCGGCAACCTCGAACTGCGCACCCACATCAAGGCGGAAACAGGGATTCGTTTGACCTCGAATGACATCACCACGATTCAGGGTTTGGCCGGACTCCTGTGCGAGAAACTGACAGCACCAGAGGCCGCCGCACATGCGTGATCAAGTAGCTAATCAACCAACCGAGCAAGATCAACATCATTGGTCGAGGGGAGGCAGCAACGCATGATTCCGATCAACGGAATTCACGATTGGGGACTTCCCCAACCCGGGCAGCTCGTCACGTGGAACGCACCGCCCGAGGTGCTCCGAAAAATCCGGGAAGCCCCCGTCAGCACCGTGCCGGCCAGTTACCAGCAGGCTCAACACCTTCGCGGCTACACCGACTACGCGGCCCGAGGCAGTGAGATGGCGCGGCTGTTCATTTTGGCGTGGGACATCGCAGGCCGGTGTGATATTCGCGCCATGACGCACGTCATCAACACCTATCTCCGTCGGCACGACGCGTATCACAGCTGGTTCGACTGCAGGGACCCAGAGAACATCGTTCGGCGGACGATCAGCAACCCCAAGGACATTCGGCTAGTTCCGACCAAGCACGGCGAGATCACGGGCCCGGGTTGGCGAGACTTCGCGTTGGCCACGCCGGACCCGCTGCGCTGGGATTGCTTCCGTTTCGGGATCATTCAACGCCCGGACCACTTCACGGTTTTCATCACCGACGACCATGTCCACACCGACGCTGTGCTGCTGGGTCTGGTCTTGGTGGAGATCCACATGATGTACCAGAGACTGGTAGGAGGAGCTGCGCCGATCCAGCTGCCGGATGCTGGCAGCTATGACGACTACTGCATTCGGCAGCGCCAATTGACGTCCGAGCTGACCTTGGAATCACCGGAAGTGCAGGCGTGGATCAAGTTCGCCAAGAACAACGGCGGCTCACTTCCGCGCTTCCCCCTGCCACTTGGCACGCCCACCGTGGCCGCAACCGGTGACATGCTTACCGTGCGCCTTTTGGATGACAAGCAGACGGAGCAGTTCGAATCCGCGTGTGTCGAGGCGGGCGCCCGTTTCAGTGGTGGCGTCTTCGCCTGCGCCGCCATCGCGGAGCGTGAGTTGACCGGTGCAGACACCTATTACGTCGTCACTCCGATCACGACACGTCGCAGCCCAGCCGATTTCGCAACGACGGGCTGGTTTACCGGTCTGGTTCCGATTACAGTCCCCGTCGCGGCGTCATTCGGCGAAATTGTGTGCGCCGCACAGGAATCTTTCGACTCGGGCGCAGATCTGGCCAATGTGCCTTTCGAGTGCGTATTGGAGATGGCGCCTCCCGAGCTTGGGCTCCAAGAAGCCAAGCGAGGCGTTCCGATGATTTCCTACATCGATACCGGCGTGCCGCCGCTCTCTCCCGCCATCGTCGCTCAGTACGAGGAGATGAATGGCAGGCTCTACACCGATGACAGGGCCGCGGATCAAATCGGCATGTGGGTGAATCGCACCGAGCGCGGCACCACCGTGACCGTTGCGTTCCCGAACAATCCCGTCGCGCGGGAATCCATTGTGCGGTACATGGATGCGATGAAATCGGCCTATGTTCGCATCGCCGAGGGCAGCTTCGCGCCGATGCCGTTTGCCAGCATCGGCCAACTTGACCTGAAACCGGCGTGATCGGTCGGCCCCAGATTTGGTGCGTGTCGCCGATTTCAAGATGTGTAAGAAGAGGTAAAGACCATGGCTGAGTCACTTGGTAGGCCGGTTGCCGTCTGCCGGCTTCCGAAATGACGTAGGTCTGCGTGCAATGGGTAGCGTCAAAGCGATTTCGTCTTCCATTCCCAGTGCGCTGCGGGAACATACCCGTCTGCGGCTAGTCAAGTCGGCATCAACCGATGCCGATCGCATGGACAACCGGCTCGCGTTCATCGATCAGTTCATGTTTCTCGCGTGGCTTGCCACCGATCAAGAAGTGGTCACGCAGGCCGTGTGGATTTATGAGCGCCCAATCGACCTCGAGGGACTAAGGCGTTTCTATCGCAATCTGCACTACGGCTTGCTGGGACGGCTGATCGAGCGTTCGCCGCTGCCGTTCGGCCGCCATCGGTGGATCACGGCCGGGCCTCCGCTGTCGGACATCGACATCGCCGAAGATCCTCGTCCGTTCACCGAGCTCGGCGACTGGGCGGATGAGCGCACCCGACTGCCCATCGATCCGGAACGGGGACCCGGCTTCCATCTAGGAGTACTTCCGCTCACGGACGGTTCGACTGCCGTCAGTCTGGTGGTTCCGCACGCCTTGACGGACGGGCTCGGGGGGATGCTGGCGATTATCGAGGCCGTGCAAGGCAACGTGCGCGATCTTCGCTACCCAACCGCGGGTTCGCGTCCGCGTTGGCGCGCAATGGCTTCCGATGCACGCGATACGCTGCGCGGCGCACCGGAGACGGCCCGGGCGTTGGCCGCGGCGGTAAAGCTGGCGTTTCGGCGCCGGCATGATCTGGCGCAGGCGAGGGCATCCCAACCCACCCCTAGCCTCGAAAACGGAGGCGACAGCTTCGTCGCATTGCCGAATGTCACGATCAGCATCGATCTCGACCAGTGGGATTCGCGCGCGAATGCCCTAGGTGGAAACAGCTACTCGCTGATGGCCGGGATCGCCGCCAGACTGGGCGAGTGCATGGGACGGCGCCGCGCGCAGGACGGCGCCGTCACCCTGATGATCCCGCTCAGCGAACGGACCCCGGACGATACTCGCGCGAACGCCGTAAGTTTTGCGAATGTCAGCGTCGACCCGACGCAGGCGGCCACGGATTTGTCCGGCATCCGGGTGGCGCTGCGCCAGGGCCTGAAGTTGGCTCGTGAGGTACCGGAGGAGGCGTTTCAACTGTTGCCGCTGGCGCCGTTCATACCCCAGCGGGCGGTGAAGGGATTGACCGAGGCGGTATACCGCACCGGCGCAGACCTTCCCGTGTCCTGTTCGAATCTCGGTGACCTGCCCGCGGAGATCAGCCGGGCTGACGGCACCGACGCCGACTTCGTGATGCTGCGAGGGATGGACCGACGCAACACGCGTCAGTCGCTGGAGCAGAAATCCGGCCTACTCGGAGTCACGGGCGGACGCATCTGCGGCAAGATGTCGATTTCCGTCGTCGGCTACCAGTCCGGCGGACCGAACACCAAGTCCCACCTGCGGGAGTTGGCCGAGAACACGCTGGCAGAGTTCGGCCTGACCGGCCGGGTCGAATGCAGCGGCGGGGAGTCCCAATTCGGCACGACACGGACACCCCGAGCACTTCTCAAGGACTAGGAATTAAGAAAATTGGACAATATCCTTGATCCAGTCGATCAGATCGTGTTCGGCTTCGAGCGGGCAACCGGTGCCACCGCCCTTTTCCAGTGTGTTTGGTTGTACGACAAGGAAATCGACCTCGACGGTGTGCGGAAATTTCATCGCCATCTTCAGCGTGGACGGTTGGCCCGGCGCATCGAATGCTCGCCTCTGCCCTTTGGCCGTCATCGCTGGGTCTCCCCTAGAGATCAGTCCGAACTCGAAATCGTCGGGACGCCCAGGCCGCGTGAGGAATTCGACGCCTGGCTCGGCGAACAGGCCGACACCCCGATAGATGCCGAGCACGGACCCGGGTGGCACCTTGCGGTGCTGCCGTTTACCGACGGCGGTGCGGGCGTCAGCCTGATCGTCTCCCATTGCCTGGCCGACGGAATGGGCGGCGCCCTGGCAATAGTGGACGCGGCGTGCGGCAACGACACCCCGACCGACTGGCCCGCTGCCGCCTCACGCCGGCGATGGCAGGCGGTGCGTGAGGACGCCCGCCAGACGGCGCGCGACGTCCCGCAGATCGGCCGCGCCGTAGTGCTCGCAGCACGGTTCCTTCGGAAGAACCGCGCGGAAGTCGGGCCCGCCGCCCCACGCTCGGCGCCGCCGCTGGTGGGAGCGGACGAACGCATCACGATCCCAAGGGCGACAGTGTTTATCGATGCGGACGAATGGGACTCGCGAGTCAATTCGCTGGGGGGAACGAACACCGCGCTGCTCGCCGGAGTGGGGGCGCGGATGGGCCAGCGCGTGGGACGGGTAAACGCTGACGGCTTGGTCACGTTGTCGATACCAGTGAGCGAGCGCACCGACGAGGACCTGCGCTCCAACGCAGTTGCGAACGTTGACGTTACGGTCGATCCGGCATCCGCGGCGACGGACCTGCGCGAGATCCGCGCCGCAATCAAGCAGGGACTCAGCCGTCGTCACGAGGTACCCGACGAGCGGTGGGCACTACTGCCGCTCGTTCCCCTGTTGCCTAAGCGGCTCATCAGGCGCTGGCTGAACGTGGTCGCCGGCGCGACGGCCACTGTCGGGGTATCCAACATCGGCACGGTCCCCTCGATCGCCAACCAGCCCGATGGCACAGACGCCGATTACCAGACCGCGCAGTCGCTTTACCCGGGCATGACCAGGGCGACGGCCCACCGCGCGGGCGGAATACTGGCGTTGCTCTCGGTGCGGGTAAACCAGAAGATCATCATCTCGGTCATCGCCTATCAGCCGGGCCGACTCACCTCGAACGACCAGCTGCGGCTCATCCTCGCGCAGACACTGGACGAGTTCTCGCTGCCCGCGACCATCGGCTGGCCATCCCGCGAACCGACGCATCCATAGTCGTGTTCCGTTGCCGCAGCCCACTCCCCCGGCGCGCCGAGTGTGGGGGATGCGTACGCCCGGACGAATACTGTCCATAACCCAGACACTCAAGGGGGCAGCCCGCACGGCCGGGTGCCGTTGCGTGTCGAAGTGGTTGGTACGTACTAGCTCCGATGCCACCGCTGCCGGAAGCATTGCGCCGCACCACCGTCAGGCCAATACCTGTTCGCGCTCCCGAGGGAGCTCGGTCAGGAACCGGCCAACTCCGTGCTTGCGTAGCAGATAGACGATCGCACTCTTTTCCCACTTGCGACGGTTCTTGCCCCTGACGTCGACGTGGTGGTGAATCACACTGATGCTCGGATCGAACTGCCGCTTTACGCCGATCTTCGCCAGACGGATTGCCAAATCCTGTATTTCGTGCGCCCGCAACGCGGGATCGTAGCCACCGACCGACCGAAATACTCTGGCATGAACCAGCATGTTTCCTTCGTGAACCCAGTACGTGGGCGCCGGGGCGGGCGGAGTCAGCAACATAGGGCATTCCCGGGAGATCGGTGGTGCCAGTCGTTGTAGAGCGCCGGCGAGTCGCGGTCGATCCCGATAACGATCGACCAACAACGCAGGGCATCCGGACAAAATCCCCAGGACGGAGTAGACCGCCCCGTAGTTGATTGGCTCTTGGGTACCGTCTGCACGGTTCACCAACCCGCCAATCACACCGACTCCCCCCGCGGAGTAACGCGCAAAGAGTTCTCGCGCCACCGAAGGGATCTCGCTTGTCTCCAAATCCATGTCGGCATCGATGAAGTGCAGCAGCGCTGCGTCGTCGACATGAGGGATGATCTGATTGCGGTTAGCGCCCGCACCTCTGTTTTCCTGACTGCGCACCAACTGCACGTCGTCTCCGAATTCGCGGACCACGTCGGCGGTGTGGTCCGTGGAGGCGTCGTCGAGCACGAACACGCGGTCGTAGCGCTGCGCCAATACTTGCGGGATGAGCCTCCGAAGGCTATCGGCCATATTGAAGTTGGGGATGGCTGCGACCACCGGTTGTTCTCTAGCCATGATGCCGATTGTCCGTTGCAGTAGTCGGGAGTCTGCGCAACAGCGGTGGGCAAGACATGAACGGCAGACCCGCCCGCCCGGACGCAGCCACGAACGCGAATTGACTGCGACGCTACCGGTTCCCGTCGGTTTCCGCTGGGGTACGCCGATATCGATCGCAGAAATCCGGCTTGCCCAGACGTGCATTCGCATATGTCCCGACGCCGAGGCGCTCACCTGCGAAAACCTCAGCACCGAGCGGGATTAGGCTACAGCCGGGTAGCAGCCCCGCCCCGGTTCGGTGCGCCGAGGCAGGCGGCCTCGGGGGTGCGAGATGTCGCTGCCGGCCGCTACTGAGGCGGATGTGAGCAGCAAATACGACCAGGAACGCCGAGTTCCCATGAAATCGCGCGTGGCCTGGTCCAACGTACGCGGGGCCGCCGCAATATCAGCCAGCTGGCTTACCCGGCAGCGCATCTCGGCATCCTGGGCGTGCGCCGCGAGCCCCGAAACGACTCAAAGCCGGGTGGCCGTTTCGCCGTGCGCGAGGACGATTTATGAAAAGCTACGGTATGCCCTCTTTCCGAAGAAGCCGCTGCTCCATCGAGTGAACGGCCCCGACCGAAGGTATTCTGTAGATCCATGGTGACGTTTTCGATCCCTGCTGTGCTGCGAGAGCGAGCCAGTTTGCAGCCCAACGACATCGCGTTCACTTATGTTGATTTCGAAGACGATTGGGACGGCATTCCGGAAAGCCTGACGTGGTCGCAGCTGTATCGGCGAACCCTCAACCTTGCCCGACAACTCCGGTTTTCCGGCTCGACCGGTGACCGCGTGGTCATCTTGGAGCCGCAGGGGCTCGACTACATCGTTTCCTTTCTCGGCGCTATACAGGCTGGACTCATCGCGGTCCCGCTTTCGGTTCCGATGGGCGGGGTCAGCGACGAGCGCGTGAGTTCGGTGATGCGCGACGCGGCGCCCACGGTCATTCTCACGACGTCCGCTGTGGTCGACAATGTTCGCGCACACGCACAGCCGCGGGCGGGCGAAACGGCACCGACGATCATCGAGGTCGATCTGTTGGACCTGGACTCCCGCACGGGCGGGGGTAGTCGGCGCGATAATTTGTCGGACATCGCATATCTGCAGTACACGTCGGGGTCAACCCGAATCCCGGCCGGAGTCATGATCACGCATCAAAATCTGCTGGCCAACTTCGAGCAGTTGGTGTCCGACTTCTTCTCCCATTCCGGCAAAGTGGTGCCGCCGGACTCGACCATCGTGTCGTGGCTGCCCTTCTACCACGACATGGGCCTGGTAGTCGGAATCGCCTTTCCGGTCCTGGCGGGAGTGCGCGCCGTGCTGACCAGCCCGGCGGCGTTCCTGCAGCGACCAGCCCGGTGGGTGCAGCTGATGGCGGGCAATAGTCGTGCGATATCAGCAGGACCGAACTTCGCTTTCGATCTGACGATTCGCAAAACATCGGACGAGGACCTGGCCGGGCTTGACCTCGGGGGCGTGGTCAACATCCTCAGCGGTAGTGAGCGGGTCCAACCCGCCACACTGCAGCGGTTCTCCGACCGCTTCGCCCGCTTTAATCTTCCGGCCAAGTCGCTACGGCCCGCATATGGATTGGCGGAAGCGACGGTGTACGCCGCGACCCGCGAAGGCGGCGCCCCACCGGAAGTCGCCTATTTCGAAACCGACAAATTGTCAGCCGGCCATGCGAGGCGCTGCGCAGGCGAGGACGGCACACCACTGGTCAGCTACGGCGCCCCGGTGTCCCCGACCATACGCGTCGTGGACACCGAGACCGCAACCGAGTGCTCGGCGGGGACCGTCGGCGAGATTTGGTTGCACGGGCGCAATGTCGCGACAGGGTACTGGCGCAAACCCGAGGATAGTGAGCGCACCTTCGGCGCAACACTTCTCGATCCTTCGCCGGGCACGCCGGATGGCCCGTGGCTGAGAACTGGTGACCTGGGCTTCTTCTCCGACGGTGAGCTGTTCATCATTGGCCGCATCAAAGATCTGCTGATCGTGTACGGGCGCAACCATTCTCCCGACGACATCGAAGCGACGATCCAGGAGGTCACCCGGGGCCGGTGCGTGGCGATCGCGGTTCCGGACAGCGGCGCCGAAAAGCTGGTCACCATCATCGAGCTCAAGAAGCGCGGCGACTCCGACGAGGATGCCGGCGACCGGCTCGGCACGGTGAAGCGCGAGGTCACGTCGGCGATTTCGAGTTCGCACGGCCTGAGCGTTGGAGATCTCGTACTGGTGACGCCCGGTTCGATTCCCATCACCACGAGCGGCAAGGTCAGACGAGCGGAATGCGTACGGCTGTACCGAGACAATCAGTTCACCCGCTTAGACGCTTAGCGTTCCACCGGCCTGCCCCGGACTTGGCCGGCCCAGGGGAAGTGAGAGGTTGTTGAGCCGATGAAATTCGCGTTGGCAGTTTTTGGCACCCGCGGTGATGTCGAGCCCTGCGCCGCAGTCGGTTTGGAGTTGCAGCGCCGAGGGCACGACGTACATATCGCGGCTCCCCCCAACCTCGTTGGCTTTGTCGAGTCCGCCGGGCTTGCGGCGGTTCCCTACGGACCGGACTCACGCAAGCAGCTGGACGAGGCTCCCGTCCGCAACCTCTGGAACTTCTATCGCAACAATCCGGTCAAGTCGGTTCGCGAAGGCAGAGAGTTCATGATCCGCGGCTGGGCGGAGATGAGCAGGACCCTCACATCGCTGGCGGACGGGGCCGATCTCATCCTGACTGGCGCGGCGCACCAGCAGCTCGCCGCCAACGTCGCGGAATATCACAACATTGCATTGGCGGCGCTATATCCCACCCCGCTACGGGCCCAGGCCATTCCGATCCCGCCATCGCAAATACTCCTTTCCCTGACGGCGGTGTCTTGGCGGGTGTACGAACGCGTCACGAAGGTGGCCGCGGACACGCAACGCCGTGAACTGGGCTTGTCGAAAGCGACATCGTCGAGCCGACGCACCCTCGAACGCGAGGCACTCGAGATCCAGACCTACGACGAACTCTGCTTCCCCGAACTGGTAGCGCAATGGAACGACCGCAGGCCATTCGTCGGCGCGCTGACGATGGAGTTACCGACCAACAACGATGACGAGGTCGCGTCGTGGATTGCCGCCGGCACGCCGCCGATCTACTTCGGCTTCGGTAGTCAGCCGGTTCAGTCGCCTGCCGACACGGTCGCCATGATCGCGGCGGTCTGCACGCAATTGGGTGAGCGCGCGCTGATTTGCACCGGCGCAAATGAGTTCACCGACATCCCCCGTTTCGACCACGTCAAGGTCGTCGGCGCGTTGAACCACAGCGCCATCTTTCCCTTGTGCCGCGCCGTCGTTCACCACGGTGGGGCCGGCACCACCGCGGCGGGACTGCGAGCCGGAGTTCCGACGCTGATCCTCTGGATCACGCAGGATCAGCCCATCTGGGGGGCCTCGGTCAAAAGGCTGAATGTGGGCTCCGCCCGGCGCCTCTCGGCCATGACCCGGCAATCTCTGCTCACGGACCTGCGCCGCATCCTCGCCCCGCCGTACGTCACCCGAGCCCGCGAAGTCGCCAGCCGGATGACCAAACCCGCCGCCAGCGTCACCACGACCGCCGACCTCCTGGAAAAGACTGCCAGCGGCGGGCGCATTGCCTGAACGACGACGGAACGCCGCGTTTACTCCCATGGCTCAACAAAATCGCTCGGCGCAGCGACAGCCGTTGCGCGACTTCTTCTTCGGGTCGGCAGTTCGGTCGAGCCGTGGGCGTGACTCGGCCAATTCAGTACGTCTGCACGATTCTTCCGCGGGGTCAAAATCAAGCGGCTACGCTTTGAAACCTGATGAATTTATCATTGGGCCGGCGCCGTCGGGATTGGAGCTACGTGCTGACGTGCGAGCCTCCAGCCTCACTGCTGGGAACGACACGCGGTTCGTGGATATCGCATGCCCGCGTGGGGACACCCTGCGTGGATGTGACGGCTAATGAGCTCTGAGGCAGCCCGCGTCGGGGGCGTTTTCGACCGCCTGGGCGGCATCGCCGTCCGATGGCCCGTGCTGGTCATCGCGGTCTGGATCGGAATCGCCGCCGCCACTGCCCTCCTATTCCCGCCTCTGATGGAGGCCGCGGCCAAGAATCAGACTCCGGCGTTCCCCGAAGATGCGCCGACGATGGTCGTCGCGAAACATATGACCAAAGCATTTGGTGAGCCCATGAAGGGTTCCCAATTGCTGGTGATCCTGACCGATGAGAACGGCCTGACCCCCGCCGATTTGGACACGTACCGCACCTTGGTCGACAAGCTGCATCAGGAAAAGAACCTGTCGGTACAGGACATCATCAGCGCACCGACGTTGCGCGACATCCTGGCCAGTAAGGACAACAAGGCCTGGAACCTACCGATCAGCATCCCGACCGATGTGACGGACCCCGTGACTCAGGCGGCGTACGTACGAATCCTGCAAATCGTCAACCAGACCGTCGCGGGCACCACGTTGTCCGCCCACTACGCCGGCGCTGTGGCGACCCTCAGCGACTTGAACTTCATCGGCCAAAACGACGCGCATCTGATCGAGATCGGAACCGCCGTCAGCGTGCTCGTCATCCTCCTGATGGTCTATCGCAACGTCATCGCCATGCTGGTGCCGTTGGCCACCATCGGTTTGTCCGTGGCGACCGCGCAGGGCGTCCTGTCCGGGCTGTCCGAGCTGGGTCTGGACGTGCAAACACAGACCATCATGTTCATGACCGCGGTGATGATCGGGGCGGGAACGGACTATGCAGTCTTTCTCATCAGTCGGTACCACGACTATGTACGTCAGGGCTTGGATTCGGATCAAGCGGTCAAGAATGCGCTGATGTCGATCGGCAAGGTCATCGCGGCCTCGGCGGCCACGGTTGCCGTGACTTTCCTCGCGATGATCTTCGCCAAGCTGAGTATCTTTTCGAGTATCGGTCCGGCGATTTCAATCTCGATCGCCATTGCGTTCGTGGCCGCAGTTACGCTGCTTCCCGCCATCCTCGTGCTCATCGGACGACGAGGCTGGATCAATCCACGGCGCGAACTGACCCACCGGATGTGGCGGAAAACTGGTATCCGCATCGTGCGCCGGCCCTGGATCCACCTGGTCGCCAGTCTGATCGTGCTGGCAATTCTGGCCAGTTCCTCGTCGCTGGCTCACTTCAACTACGACGACGTCAAGGCGCTCCCTTCGAGCGCACCCAGCGTCGCCGGATACGACGCGATGGATCGTCATTTCCCTCCGAACATGATGTCGCCGATGGTGCTACTCGTCGAATCCCCCCGTGACTTGCGGCTGCCCGTTGCGCTGGCCGACCTGGAGCAGGTTGCCCACCGAATCAGTCAGTTGCCCAACATCGTTGCGGTCCGCGGATTGACCCGGCCCGCGGGGGAACCGCTGCAGCAGACCAAGGTGTCCTATCAGGCCGGCGAAGTGGGCGGCAAACTGAACGAAGCCTCGACGGCGATCAATGACCACGGTGCCGATCTCGACCAACTGACTTCTGGCTCCAACCAATTGGCCGGCGCCCTCGCGATGGTGCGGGACCAGGTGGCTCAGGCGGTGGCCAGCGCCACATCGGTCGTCGGGGTCCTCACGACGATGAAGCAACTGATCGGCGGCGACAAGACGCTCAACGACCTTGACCGGACGTCCAAGCTCGTCGGCCGCATGCGGGCGTTGGGCGACGCGTTGTCCGCCAACATGGTGGACGTCGCCAACACGGCCGCCTGGGCCGGTCCGCTGCTTATCGCCCTCAACGCCAGCCCCGTCTGCGACGCAGATCCTGCGTGCGCGGCTTCGCGTGGCCAATTACAGGCGTTGGTCAATGCGAATAACAGTGGCAACCTCAACAGCATTAACGCGCTTGCCCACAACCTGCAACAAACGCAAGAAATGCAGACCGTCGGTCGCACGATTGACCAGCTGCAGCATTATCTCGACCAGGCCATCAGCACCCTACGGTCTATCGACGGGCTCGGGGGCAAGCTCAACCAAATGCAACAAGGCGCCGACGCCCTGGCCAAAGGTAGCCGCGCGGTTGCAGACGGTGTGCAGGCCCTGGTCGACCAGGTCAGGAAAATGGGCGTCGGACTCACCGATGCTTCGGCCTTCTTGCTGGCAATGAAGCGCGACGCCGACCGACCGTCGATGGCTGGTTTCAATATCCCGCCGCAAGCGCTGGCCACAGACGAGTTCAAAAAAGGTGCCCAGTTTTTCATTTCGGCGGATGGGCACGCTGCGCGCTATTTCGTGCAGAGCGGCCTCAAGGGCGCCACTAGCGAGGCGATGGACCAGGTCGCAGACATACTGAGAGCGGCACAATCGGTGCAACCGAACAGTGAGCTTTCCAACGCGGAGATATCCCTTGCCGGTCTTCCGAGTGGGCTGCGGGATACGCGCGACTATTACAATCACGACATCCTGTTCATCGTCTTCGCGACGATCGCCATCGTGTTTCTCATCCTGGTGATTCTGCTGCGGGCGATCGTCGCGCCGCTGTATCTCATTGGGTCGGTGCTGGTTTCGTTCTTGTCGGCCGTGGGCCTCGGCGTCATCTTCTTCCAATTGATCCTGGGTGTCCCCTTGCACTGGAGCCTGCCCGGATTGTCCTTCATTCTGTTGGTCGCGATCGGGGCCGACTACAACATGTTGCTGATTTCGCGAATTCGCGACGAGTCACCACATGGGGTGCGTTTTGGCGTCATCCGCACCGTCGCGTCAACCGGCGGCGTGATCACGTCCGCGGGTCTCATCTTCGCGGCGTCCATGTTCGGACTGCTGGCGGCCAGCATCACCACGATGCTCGAGGCAGGCTTCATCATCGGGTCCGGCATCCTGATCGACACGTTCATCGTGCGCTCCATCACCGTGCCGGCTCTGGCCGCTCTGATCGGCCAGGCAAACTGGTGGCCGTCGAGGCTAGGGGCAAACAGAAACCAACGCAGGTGGGTGACCCAACCTCGTCGGGTTCAGAAGGCCGACCGGATGGCCTGGCTACAACGCGTACGTTTCCGAAAGGTCCACACGTCGTCGCTGCCGCCGCCGTCATTAAAGGCGAGCCCGCATGGCGCGGTCACCGTCGACGGAACTCACGAAGAACCCGCCGACGATCTCAACGGCCACGCCCTCCCCCTGTTCGGCTCCATCGTCCTGACCCGCTCGGTCGCCAAACCGGGCCTGGCCCTGGCGATCTCACCTGCGCCGAGCCGCATCCCCGGCGAGCGAAAGGTCGATGACCTCGACGGGCAGGCGCTACCGCTCTTCGGCGCCACCGGCCTGTCGCCTCGTGCGATCAAGCTTCGGCATGCCTCGCAACTATGCGCGACGGTGACCAACGGCAACACCAATGGACACGCTCGCACGAACGGCAAGAACATCGACCTCGTCGACGACGTGGACAGCCACCCGCTACCGCTGTTCGGCCCCATCCGCATACCCGCCGCCCTCAGCCAGAAGGCGAAAGCGCAAGCCAATTAACGAATCATTCAACGGGATCCGCGCCGCCAAACTCCTCATCGCGTCAATGGGTTCCGGCCTGGGCGTCTGAAATCAAGCAGCGTGATCACCCGGAGTTCAAAAATTTCATCAATTTCCCAGTAACACAACGATACTGACCCCGACGCGGTAGGGTCCATTGCCATGTGGGGAACGGTTCTATTCTTCGGGCTGGTGAGCGCAACGGAGCCGACGCGCATCGCAATCGCTGCAATATTGATCGGCCTCCCGCGGCCCTTCCGGAATCTGCTCGTGTTCTGGATTGGTCTTTTGATATCGGGCGCCGCCCTCGCGCTGCTGGCGCTGTTCCTGCTCCGTGACCACGTACCGCACATCGCCCAGGTCGTGAAGACCGCCGCTGCGCACCCCGCCATTCCGCCGATCAAAATCTTCGTAGGTGTGCTGGCGATTTCTCTTGTCGCAAGGATCGTTATTCGCTCGAAAACACAGCAGGCGGTCCCGCAGCCGGTGCCGGTACCGGTCGGTGGTCCAGCCGCTGTGGAGTTGGAGCCGCAAAAGCCAAGCGGGTTCTCGCTGCTATCACTGTCGCAGCTGTGGATCCGCGTCGCTGAAAGCGGATCAGTCGGAATGGCCTTCATCGCCGGGATGGCCACGTCGGCGCCCCCCATCGAGTTCTGGGGGGCTGTGCTGGCGATCTTGGCCTCCGGCGCCTCTGGCGGGATGAAAGTCAGCGCTTTCCTCATGTTCATGCTGGTGGCATACGCCATCGCGGAGCTTCCCCTCGTCTGCCACCTGGCCGCGCCGGCGAAGACGCGGATCGCCGTAGCGCGGCTGCATGATTGGTTGCACGCTCACCGTCGGCCGATCTTCCTCTGGTTCTTGAGCGTCTTCGGCGCGCTGATGATCGCCGGCGGCGTCGGCGGCCTGTGAGCTGACCAGGTGGACCCGCGTCTACGGAACCGAGTCGGCAGCCGCGCAATGACGAGGTGGTGGTATCCGGCCCAGCCGTAATGAAGGGGGGACGTCGGGTCATTTTCGGCGAACACGAACACGCTTGCCTGAGAAACGCTAGACTGCTGTGCATTGATAAGGTGCCTTCCATCGGGGGGAGTCCCGGATCTTAGGGCGGCCAGTTTCAGAATAGATAAGCGCGCTTCCTCCCGCGTTTTCGAAAGTACAATTCATAGAGGATATGATCCGTGGCTAACGAAGGTTTTCTGCTCCACCCTCAGCTATTGGCGTCAATTCCATTCGGCCGATCCGTAGTGGCGCGGCTATTAGAACGGCGCCTCAGCGAGACTTTCGCCGATGCCCCGGCCAACGACCCGTCTGTCACCGTCGTGGTGCGCGCCTATAATGAGGCCGCTACTTTAGAGCAACTGTTCGAGGACCTACATAGCCAGATTTATGCCAGTGACGTCGAGGTTGTCGTTGTCGACAATGGATCGAACGACCGCACTCCTGACGTGGCAAGGCACCACGGCGCGGAAGTCAGAAATCTGCCGCAAGCGGAATTTAGTTACCCCAAATCGTTAAACGTCGGCTTGGAGGCTGCCAGTCATGAATTGGTGTTCATGACGGTCGCGCATTCGAGGTTGTCGAACGTACACACCTTGCACGCCGGCGCGCGACACTTCACCAAGAACGACGGCACCGCAGGCGCGTACGGAGTAGCTCTGCCCAGCGATGGCGCTTCGTACATCGAACGCTGGGGCGCGCTGGGTTACCGCAACCTCCTCGCCCGGCCCGCCCACCGGGTCAAGAAGGCCGCGCCGGGCGTTCTGGGTGCGAACGGCGCCATGATCGCGAAATCAGCGTGGCAAGAATTGGGGCGGTTCGACGAGCGCTACCAGGCGGGCGGCGAGGATACGGCACTCGCCACTGCGATGCTGGCGAACGGATACGGAATTATTCTGGAGCCCGCCTTGACATTTCACCACTCTCACGGCCTGGGGCTGCGCGACACTATTAAACAGCGGATGCACTGGCGGGAAATAATGAACGGGCCCCGACAATTCGATAGGCAAGAGGTGTTGAGCCGCAGGCCGGACCTGCGGGCAAACAGCTCTGTAAAAGACCTGACGTAGCTCGATGCCGGGTATATCACGAGTGTCGAGGAGGACGCCTTAGTGCAGATATTGGTGGACCAGAGCGGATATGCCCTACTGAATCTTGGTGATATCGCGATGCTCCAGGCATGCGTGCGTCGCCTGCAAAGCCTATGGCCGAATGCCGACATCCACGTGTTTACCGATTCACCGGAGCGGCTTGAACAGTACTGCCCAGGGGTCACCGCAGTCGCGCCGACCATTGTAGGTCGCGGGGCTGCGTCATTTCTGCCGCTATCGATCCAGCTGGCCATAGAGCAGTCATGGAAGATGGCGATGCCGCTGCTCGCTCGGAATAAGCGCCATTCACCGGGCGCTGACGTGGGCTCGGAGCCCTACCGAGTATTGGACGCTGTACGTCGAGCCGACCTTGTCGTATCGAGCGGCGGGGGTTTCGTCAATGACGTCTTCTGGCAGCACGCATTCGGCGTCCTTAGCGTCATCGCCATGGCCCAGCGCCTCGGCAAGCCGACTGCCATGTTCGGTCAAGGGATTGGCCCGCTGTCTCATCCACTGCTGACCCGCCTGGTCAAACGCACCATGCCGCGGCTGCTAGTCGTCGGCCTTCGCGAAGGATTAGGTTCCGTCCCGCTTCTGGCAGCTCACCGTGTGCAGGATGAGCGCATCCGCGTCACCGGTGACGACGCACTCATGCTCGCCACCGCGCCGAGAAGGCCAGCGACGGGGACGGCCATCGGACTGAATATCCGCGTCGCGTACTACAGCGGGGTCGACACAGCGGTCGCGAGCCAGACCATCGCCGTCACCGCGGCATCAGCCGAAGGTCGGGGCGCAACGGCCCTGGCCCTGCCGGTATCCCGCTACAAGAAGGAATCGGATCTTGACGTCATCCGAATGAGCGGCGCGGCGCGCAGGGATCAGATAGCGGGGCAAGAACTCGCCGACATCCGAACGCCGGAGGAGGTCGCGGAACGCGCTGCTCGCTGCCGCGTCGTCGTAACCGGCAGCTACCACGCCGCCGTGTTCGGTCTGGCTGCCGGAGTGCCTGCGGTTTGTATCAGCAATTCCCCCTATTACGACCTCAAGTTCCAGGGTCTAAACGACCTGTTCGGGCCTGGCTGTCGCCTTGTTCGCCCAGGCCCGCGGTTCGAGGGGGAATTGTCTGACGCGATTGATCGGGCCTGGGATACCAGCGAAACGGATCGCGACACCATTCATGCAGCGGCTCTTGAACAAGTCGCGAAGGCGGACGAAACATACAGTCGCTTCAAGTCGCTGGTGGCTACGACCGTGCCCCAGAACAATGGGTGGCCGTAAAAATGGTCGTCGCGCACAGAACTGTCATAAAACCACCTTGTATTCCCCAGATAGGTCCTCCGCCATGCTGAGAGCATTAGCAACCTTCCGCCAAAAGACCGATTACCGGCGCTGGTCTGACCGCCACAATCTCGCGGCAGCGTGGGAGTCCAGAACGCGCAGAGCCGCGGGTTTGGTGCCGGCCAATAGTCGTGTCATCGAGTTCGGCGCGGGCAATCGACGCCTCGAGCAATACCTTGACCCGTCGTGTACCTATGTCGCGTCCGACATCGTCGACCGTGGGCCTGGGACGCTTATCTATGACCTCAACCGCAGACCTCTTCCCGATCTGGGTGATGACTACGATGTCGCGGTAATCCTGGGAGTACTGGAATATCTCACCGATGTTCCCGCGGTGATCGACTGGTTGGCAAAGCATGTGCGAATCTGCGTGCTGTCATACGTCACCACGGAATCGCGTCGTGATTCTTTGCGCGCCAAGGTGGAGGGCTTCCGCCGCCTGAGGGCCGGCTGGATGAACAACTACCGTGAAGCCGAGATCAGCTCACTCTTTCGGGAACGCGGGTTTGCCGTGGATCATGCGGAGAGCTGGGACGGAAACCGCTTGTTCGTCTTCTCACAGCCCGCTTCGCGGGGAGCGGCCACGCTGAGCGACCATGGCGAGCGCGTCCAAAACGCAGCCACGGCTGCAAACGACCACGGCCCCGGGTTCATTACGAGGTAATTGCCCTACTAAGCCGAATATCCCCTTTAAGACAAGGTGCTTCAATGGTTGCCAGTGAATTGCCCCGCCGCACAACGAGACCGCCGATACCCAGGCGAATCGCAGCGTCACTCGTGGCTCGGCATTTCCCTATCTTCCCGACGGTATTCAATTCCTCACGCTGGTACCTTGACCGATGGGTTGCCAAAGCCGGAAGTTTAGGCTCCGACAAGTCGTTCCGCGTGCTGGATGCCGGAGCGGGTCATGCGCCATATCGCAAGTACTTTCAGCATGTCACTTATGAGACCGCTGATTTTGGCGAGGTCGACAAGAAATATTCAGAGCTGGACTACGTGTGTCGGCTTGAGGAACTACCGATGCCCGACGGCACATACGATCTCGTACTCTGCAATCAAGTATTGGAGCACATCCCCGACCCGGTCGTTGTGCTCAAGGAAATCCGGCGAGTACTCAAGCCGAATGGGCAGGCCTGGCTGAGCGCACCCCTCTTTTATGCCGAACATGAGGTGCCCTACGACTTCTACCGCTATACCCAGTTCGCCTGGAGGAATATGGCGGCCGAAGCCGGCTTCACAGTGGAATCCCTAGATTGGCTGGAGGGATACTACGGCACCATTAGCTATCAACTGATGCTAGCCAGCAATGAGCTGCCGGTGCTGTGGCTCCCCGTCAAACTGGTCTGTTTCGTGCTCGCCGTGGTGTTCGGATTGTTCGACGTGAAATTCAAAATCACCACAGCGGGAATGCCGAAGAATTACTGTTGCGTTCTGCGGCCCGCTCCGGAGAAGTAGGCAGGGGACACGGCGTGAGCTCGGAGGTGGCCGACGGCGTCAGCCCCGTCGATGGTGTGCACGGCCGGCGCCGTCACCAGTCCGGGTTCCGCTCCGACATCGAGGGCCTGCGCGCCGTCGCGGTATTGGCCGTCGTCCTTTTTCATGCCGGTGTGCCCGGGCTGACTGGCGGGTTCGTCGGCGTCGACGTGTTTTTCGTCATCTCAGGCTTCCTCATCACCGGGCTGCTTTGGCGTGAGGTGAGCTCATCCGGCACCGTCCGCTTGCGGCACTTCTACGGGGCGCGGGCACGTCGACTACTGCCGGCGTCGGCCTTGGTCGGCGTTGTCACGGCGATCGCCACGGCTGTCCTGCTTCCCCCGCTGCAGGCCCGGACCGACTTGGTCGACGGCATCGCCAGCGCGCTCTACGTCGGCAACTACCGGTTCGCTGAACAGGGCATCGACTACCTCGCTGCCGACACACCACCGTCGCCATTCCAGCATTACTGGTCGCTGGGGGTGGAAGAGCAGTTCTACCTGGTGTGGCCGCCCCTGATCATTGGTGCGGCCTGGCTCGTCCGGCGGGCGAGTCGGCGCACTGAAGCTCAGGTGCCTTCGTCGCGCAAACCCTATTTTGTCGTCCTTGCGCTGGTCGCAGCGGCGTCGTTTGCGCTGTCGCTCGTGACAACCGACGCTGGGCCTTCCTTCGCGTTCTTCTCACTGCCGACGCGGGCTTGGGAGCTGGCGGCGGGCGGACTGGTCGCACTCACGGCAAGCCAGTGGCGCCGGCTCCCGGCAGTGGCCGCCGCCGTCATCGGCTGGGCGGGTCTAGCAGTGATGCTCGTGACCTGCACCATGTTGGGCTCGTCCACCCCCTATCCGGGGACTGCCGCGCTGTTTCCCGTGCTCAGCACCGCCGCGGTGATCGGCGCGGGCTGTGCCGCACCTTCGTGGGGATGTGGCCGCGCGCTGTCCCTGCGGCCTATGCGAGCGATCGGCCAGGTGTCGTACTCGTGGTATCTCTGGCACTGGCCGGTGCTGCTGCTCGCGCCACCGCTCCTGGGGCACCCGCTCGGGCTGACCGGTAGGTTGATCGCGGCGATCACCTCCGGCGGATTGGCCGTCGTCACGCTGAAGCTCATCGAGAACCCCATCCGGTTCGCCGCTCCCGTGCGTCGGTCGGCCGGCGGCAGTCTCGCGCTCGGCGGTGTCGCCACCGCGGTGGCGGTGTGTGTCGGGCTGATGCTGCTGCTGGTGGTGCCGCTCCCGTTCGGCACCGGTCCGGCGGCCACGGCGCTCACGGTCTCTGTGGCGCCTCCCTCGCCCGGCGAGAACCCCGACCGGTGGGACGCGGCGGTGCAACAAGCGTTCACGCAAGTAGAGGCCGCGGTCGCGGCGTCTGTCGACCTCAAGGCGGTGCCGTCGAACCTCACCCCGCCGCTGGCCGACGCATCAGCCGACAAATCAGCCATGTACGTCAACGGCTGCTTGCGCTCGTATCTCGAGTTGGGACAGCCCGAATGCGCGATGGGTGACACCGCGTCCACGACGAAGGTCGTCCTGGTCGGTGATTCGCACGCCACAATGTGGAGCCCCGCATTCCAGCAGATCGCGACGCAACGGCACTGGCGGCTGGAGATCCTGGGGAAGGTCGCCTGCCCGCTGATGAATTTGGCGATCACCAGCGCCTACCTCCACCGGGCCTACACCGAATGCGAGCAGTGGCGCGGTCAGGCGATCGCCCGCCTACAGAACGAGCACCCACGGCTGGTGGTGTTGGACATGTCGCGGGGATACCGCACCGGCTTTGGTTTCACCTCCTACGACCGGGCGTGGATCGACACGCTCACGCGGTTGGTAGCTCAGCTGCGCACGAGCGGTACGGAGGTGCTGGTGCTCGGCCCGATCCCGAACATGCCGTTGATGGTGCCGACATGCCTGTCGGACCACCTCGACGACGCGACGGCTTGTTCGCGGCCGAGGTCGGCGGTCGTCGACGATTCCGGCATGGCGGCCGAGACCGCAGCCGTCAAAGCCGGTGGCGGACAATACGTCGATATAACCCCGCTGTTCTGCACCCGGGTTCGGTGCCCGGTCATCATCGGCAACACCCTCGTCTATCGCGACCAAAACCACGTGACGAGCGAATACGCCCGGGTGCTGGCGCCGGTAATCGGCCTCCTGACCGACCGCGCGCTTGCCCACGGGTGAACAGCGGCGGTGACACGCCTACCTCAGCAGGTTCAAGGTCCACGAGGGGTCGACGGTCAGGGCGGTGTTCACGGCCAGGTTCACCCCGAATTTGGTGACCCGATCCAGCAGGAGATCCTGCAGTTGCGTCTGCACGGCAGTGCCCGCCGGCCCGAACAGCTCGGCGCCGAAACCCCGGGCCAGGTCGCCGAAGTCCGGCAGGAACGAGGTGACGGGCGACAGCTGCGACACCAGCTGGGGCAATTGCGCGTGAGCTATCGACGGCAGCCCGAAGTCGGCCAGCGCGGCGTTGACGCCCGTCGCGGTGTTCTGGTCCAGGTTCAGCATGATCGTGAGCGGGTCGACGTTCGGGAAGAGCGCGGTCGCGGTGGGAACATTCGCGTAGGTGGTGGAGGCAAAGGGGTCGTCGTATCCCAGGTCGACAAGGTATTTCAAATTCGGTTCCACCAAATCGATAAACGGCTGGATGACGGGCTTGAGTACCGGCAGCGTCTGTTGGGCGCGGTACAGCGGTTCCAGCAGCGGCAGATGCTCGCTCGGAATCATGTAGTAGTTGGTGACGCCGCCGTCGGCGTAGTAGCCAGGAGACGTTGACAGCTGCACAGCGGTAGCGAGCTGTTCGGGCGTGATCGTCGCATAGTTGAGATGCGCGTAGACCATTCCCATCC